>NZ_JBSFBZ010000026.1:0-95661 GCF_053593195.1 Saccharopolyspora sp. NPDC002376 | reverse complement strand
GTATGGAAGGCGCACCCGACCCGCAGCACATAGCCGGTCTCGTTGTCTTCCAGGAACTCGCGTAGTTGTCCGGAGCGGCCGTAGACCTCGTCGCCGGCAGCCCAGGGCGGCATCGAGCCGTCGGCGACCATGTCGGCGAGAATGTCTTGTGCCAGCTGGGGTTTGGTCCGGAACCCGGTTGTGCCGCCGATTCCCAGTGCGGTGCGGCGAGCATCATCGTCGAGCTGGTCGGTGGGCACATAGACGCGGGCGCCGACCAGGGCATGCCCGCCCGGGGTGGCATACGTGCAGTAGACGGTGTTCACTCCGTTGGCGATCCGGCCCGCGCAGCCCATGTACTGCCGCTGGACACCGGCGGTGTGCTCACCGGTCTTTTCCTGCCCGGACTCATCCAGCGCCGCCACGACCAGCGACTGATCACGCAGGTGCTCGACCACGAACCCACGTACCACGCCCTGCGCCGCGTCGTGGTCCCACACGGCGTGATTGAGCAGCCGCTGCATCCGGTCCGGCGTGACATCGCCCGCGTGCTGGGCCAGCGTCCACCCGTTCTTGCGCGGCAGGTCACTCATCAGCCCCGCCACATACTTCCCGGCCTGCGCCAACGGTTCCCGCCGCGCGAAACACGTCGCCAACCGCGCGTGCAACACGGCCAGATTCGACACCGCCAGCTCACCCTCTACGATGACAGCCGCAGCCGCCTCACGGTCTTCTTGTCTCACAACCTGATCATCGCGAGGCGGCTGCTCATGATCAACAGAGCCCCGTCAATACCCTGACCAGCCACGATCAGCTAAGTGCGGCTGCCCTACTAGGGTGACGCGGCTGCTGGGTGGGGTCAGAGGGGGCCGTTGAGCCAGCTTTGGATCAGGGGGGCTGTGATTGCGATCAGGTTTTCCTTGGGTTCTGCGGTGATCGCTTCGGTTCGGAGGACTAGGCGGGAGGCTGCTAGGCCCATCAGGTGGCTGCAGACCAGTTCTGCTCGGAGTTGGGCGTTGGGGCCGGGGAGTCGTTCGGCCAGGCGGGTGAGCAGTTGGTGTTCGAAGTTCGCCCGGAACTGGGCGCCCGCCGGGCGGGAGGAGGTGAACACCGCTCGTAGCAGCGGGTCGCCCTGGGTGTGTTCGTGGTAGTCCAGCAGGGTGCGGACCAGATGCTCGCCGAGCCGGGGGAGTTCGCAGTCGAGCAGCCGCTCGGCGTCCTGCTCGAAGCCCGAGGCCTGGGTGAACAGGTCCTCCTTGCTGCCGAAGTACTTCACCACCAGTGCGGCGCTCACCTCGGCGTCGGCCGCGATGTCGCGCAGCGTCACGTCGGCGTAGCCGCAGGAGGAGAAGCGGCGCCGGGCCGCCTTCAGGATCGCCTGGCGGGTCGTGCAGGCGTCACGCCGCTGATCGTCGCCGACGGCCGGGCTGGACATGTCGATCAGGCTAGCGCGACTGCCCGGTTGCGGTCGCCACCTGCGCGGCAACGGGCGCGTACCGACGTGCGGTCGGTGTGACGGCGGCGATCAGCGCGGCCAGCATCGCCGCCGCGCCGGCGACGAGGAAGACCCAGGAATAGGCCGTGACCGACGGGTATTCGACCCCGGAGACCTGCACCACCGACCCCGTCGTCAACGCCACCACGATGGCGCTGCAGCTGGACGTGCCGATCGAGCGGGCCAGGGTGTTGAGACTGTTTGCCGCAGCGGTCTCGGCCGGTGGCACGGCGCGCATGATCAGCGTGGGCAGCGCACCGTAGGCCAGCGCGCCGCCGATCGCCACGATCGTCAGGTTGAACACCACCAGCGGCAGCGGGTCGTGCAGGAACGATCCGGCGAGGTTGCCTGCGGTCAGCACCGACCCGCCGAGGATCAGCGTGGTGCGCGGTCCGCGCCGCCGCGAGATGCGCGCCGACAGCGGGGAGAACACGCCCATGGCTCCGCCGATGGGCAGCAGCACCAGCCCGGTGACCACCAACGACATCCCGAAGCCGTAGCCGGTGCCGACCGGGGCCTGCACTATCTGCGCGCCCACCATGAACCCGGCGAACATCGCCAGGCCGATCAGCACGGATGCGATGTTGGTCAGCAGCACCGCGGGTCGGGCCGAGACCCGCAGATCCACCAGCGGGGACGGGGTGCGCAGCTCGTAGCCGCCCCACACGACGAACAGCGCAGCGGCCGCGACGAGCAGGCCGAGCACCGACGGGCTGGTCCAGCCCCAGTCGTTGCCCTTGGAGATGGCCAGCAGCAGGCAGGTCAGGGCAGCCGAGAGCCCCAGTGCGCCGACGAGGTCGAACCGCCCGCCGCTGCGCAGCGCCGACTCCGGCACCAACAGTCGCACCAGCACGAGCTCGACGAGACCGAAGAGGGCCGCGCCGGCGAAAAGCCAGTGCCAGTTGAAGTTCTCCGCAACCACTCCGGTCACCGGAAGCCCAACCGCACCACCGATCCCGAGCGTCGCGCTCATCAGCGCCACCCCGGAGGTGATCCGCTCCTCCGGCAGCTCGTCGCGCATGATGCTGATGCCCAGCGGTACGACACCGATGGCCGCGCCCTGCAGGACCCGGCCGACCAGCACAGCGCCGAACTCGTCGCTGACCGCACCGATGGCGCTGCCCAACGACATGGCGCCCAGCGAGACCAGCAGCATCCGCCGTTTGCCGTGCATGTCGCCGAGCCGGCCGAGCACCGGCGCGCACACCGCTCCCGCCACCAGGGTTGCGGTGACCAGCCACGCCGCGTTGGCCGGGGTGGTGTTGAGGAGCCTGGGGAATTCCGGTAGCAGCGGTACGACCAGGGTCTGCATCAGCGAAACCGCGATCCCGCAGGAGGCGAGCACTCCGATGACGATCTTCGAACGTCGCTGAGGTGCGGCCGTGGGGCTGCTCATCAGACTCCTCGCTATTCAGGTGAACTTGTGTTCACCAAGCAAGTGAACCTGTGTTCACCTCGGCCTACAAGGGTGCTTTGGATGGAACTTCCTGCGATGAATGGAAATTCGTCCAATTATTCATCCACTGTGGACGAAAAGAGACAGGCGTGAGCAACCCTGGAAATAGCTCTGAATGAGAGGTACTTTGAAGCTGTGAGCGATGCAGTGGCGGTGGGCGATGAGCTGATGTCGGTGCTGGTCGGACTGCGCCGACGGGTTCGGCGCAGGCTGCGGCCGGAAGCGCCCGGTCCGAAGCTGCGCGGCGCGCAGGTCGAACTGCTGCGAGCCGTGGAGGAGCAGTCGGGCATTGGGGTGCGAGGGGCGGCGGAGACGCTGCACCTGGCGCCCAACTCGGTCAGCACGCTGGTCAACCAGCTGGTCGCGATGGGAATGCTGGAACGACACCCGGATCCCGATGACCGTCGCGCTGCTCAACTGCAGCTCACCGACCTCGCCGAGCACCGCCTGGCGTACTGGCGCAAGGCGCGTTCGGAGCTCGTCGGCGCTGGTGTCGCCCAACTCCCGGAGGCCGATCAGGAGGCGTTGCAGCAGGCCTTGCCCGCGCTGCGCCAACTGCTGGTGAACCTGTCGGTCGACGAGCCGCCGGATCTGGAGGAGTCATGACCGAGGAACTCGCGGTGCGCTGCGAAGACCTGCGACACCGCTTCGGGGACACGGTGGCCGTCGACGGCGTGGACCTGCGCATCGCCGCCGGAGAGGTGTTCGGGCTGCTCGGCCCCAACGGGGCGGGCAAGACGACCACCATCCGCATGATCGCGACGCTGCTGCCCGCCGAGCCCGGCGCGATCGTCGAGGTGTTCGGCGTCGACGTGAACCGCCGCAAGCTCGCCGCCCGCAGGCTGATCGGCTACGTGCCGCAGCAGCTCTCGGCGGACTCCGAGCTCACCGGCCGCGAGAACGTCGAGCTGTTCGCCCGGCTCTTCGACGTGCCGAGGTCAAAGCGGCGCGATGCGGTGGATGCGGCGCTGCGGTCGGTCGGCCTGGACGACGTTGCGGAGCGGACCGCGGCCACCTACTCCGGCGGCATGGTCCGCCGCCTGGAGCTGGCCCAAGCGCTGGTCAGCGCGCCGAGGCTGCTGGTGCTGGACGAGCCGACGATCGGGCTCGACCCGATCGCCCGCGCAGGCGTGTGGGAGCGCATCGACGAGGTGCGGGCGGCCACCGGTATGACGGTGCTGGTCACCACGCACTACATGGAGGAAGCCGACCGCCAGTGCGACCGGGTGGCGCTGATGCACCGAGGCCGGATCCACCGCGAAGGAACACCGTTGGAGCTGCGAACCGAGGTCGGGCCGGAGGCGACGTTGGAAGACGCCTTCCGCGCGGTGACCGGTGACGCGCTGGGCGAGAGCGCGGGGGAGGGGATGCGCGATGTCCGTGCAGCACGCCGGGTCGCACGTCGTGTCGGTTGAGCCGCTGCGACGTGGGCCGATCGGTCTGATGACGTCCCGGATCGGGACGATGTGCCTGGTGGAGCTGCAGAAGCTGCGCCACGACCGCACCGAGCTGATCACCCGGGCCATCCAGCCTGCCCTGTGGCTCGTGATCTTCGGCGAGACGTTCAACCGGCTGCGGGTGATCCCGACCGGCGACGTGCCGTACCTGGACTACCTGGCGCCGGGCATCCTGGCGCAGTCGGCGCTGTTCGTGGCGATCTTCTACGGCATCCAGATCATTTGGGAGCGCGACGCTGGAGTCCTGGCAAAACTGCTGGTCACCCCGACGCCTCGAGTGGCGATTGTGAGCGGCAAGTCGTTCGCGGCCGGGGTGCGCGCGCTCGCGCAGGCGCTGGTGGTGCTGGTGCTCGCCGCGCTGCTCGGTGTGTCTATGACGGCGAACCCGCTGCGGCTGCTGGGCGTGGCTGTGGCCGTGCTGCTGGGGTCGGCGTTCTTCTGCTGCTTGTCGATCACCATCGCCGGACTGGTGCTCTCGCGCGACCGGCTGATGGGCATCGGGCAGGCGATCACCATGCCGCTGTTCTTCGGTTCCAACGCGCTGTACCCGGTGGAGCTGATGCCGGGCTGGCTGCAGGTGGTCAACCGGGTCAACCCGCTGGGGTACGAGGTGGACGCGTTGCGTGGACTGCTGCTCGGCCTGCCCGCGAACCTGCTGCTGGACTTCAGCGTGCTGGTGGCGGCCGCAATCGCGATGATCTGCATCGCCTCGGCTCTGCTGGCCAGGCTCGCCCGCTAGAGCATCCGCTCCAGCACCATGCGCTGGCTGGACAGGACGTGCTGCTTGGCCACTTCGGCCGCCCGGTCGGCATCGCCCGCGCTGATCGCGGCCTGGATGGCCTCGTGCTCGCGGCACACCCGGTCGGGCTCGAGGTTCATCCGGAACAGCCAGGCGAGCCTGCCGTGCAGCGGTTCGAGCATCGACGCCAGCAGGTCGTTGCCGGACAGGTCCACCAGCTTCTCGTGGAAGGCCTCGTTGGCGTTGGACATCTGGTCTATGTCACCGGATTCGAGCGCCGCGCGGGACCGCTGCGCCAGCTCGGCCAGCACCTCGACGTCACCGGGCTCGGCGCGGTCGGCGGCCAGGCGGGCGGCGTAGACCTCCAGCGCCTCGCGCACCTCGAACAGCTCCTTGGCCTGCTGCCGGTCGAGCCCGCGGACGAACACACCGCGGCGGCCGGGCGGCACGTCGACGAAGCCCTCGCTCTGCAGCATGCGGATCGCCTCGCGCACCGGAACGCGGGAAATCCCCAGCTCAACGGCGAGGTCCTGCTCGAAGATCCGGTCGCCGGGCAGCAACCGGCCGTCGGCGATCCGGGCCTGCAGCTCCTGGCGCACCTGCTCGCGCAGGGGCACGCGAGGTTCCGAGGCTTGTTCTCCGGTGACCGACACGGTGCCTCCTCGTCGCTGGCTGCCGCACCACCCTAAGTCAGCGACCGGCCCGTGCGGCAGCCTTCGCGATCAGAGACCGCGCTTCATGGCCCGGGTGCCCGCCAGCAGGCCGATTGCCGCGAGCGCCATCGCGGCGAGGCTGCCGGAGAGCACCGACGGGGCCAGCAACTGGCCGGAGAACAGCGCCCGTTCGGCGTCGGCGATGTGCGAGACCGGGTTGATCCGCGCGGCCACCTGCAGCCACGCCGGGCCGAAGTCCATCGGCAGCAGCACGCCGGACAGCAGCATCAGCGGGAACAGGACCTGCTGGGTGACCGCGTAGAACAGCTCACCGCCGGGGTGCGCGACGATGGCCAGCACGTAGGACAGCGAGCCCAGCCCCACGCCGAACACCAGTAGCAGCGCAAGCCCGGCAAGGACGCCGACCGGGTGCAGCTGGAAGCCCAGCGGCACCGAAAGCGCGATGAGCAGCACGGCCTGCACCAGCAGCAGGGCGAACTCCTTGAGGGTGCGGCCGACGAGCATCGCCGAGCGGTTCAGCGGGGTCACCAGCATCCGCTCCAGCGAGCCGCTGCCGAGCTCGACCAGCAGGTTGTACCCGGCCATCATCGGTCCGAACAGGCACATCATCACCAGGATGCCGGGCACGAACCACTGCCACGGCGAGGTGTCGAAGCCGGAGGTGCCGACCAGCAGCGGGCCGAACAGGAACAGGAACAGCAGCGGCTGAGCCATGCTGAACAGGATCGCCACCGGTTCCCGCAAGCTCGGCGTGATCTCCCGCCGGAAAACCGTTGCGGTGTCGCGGAAGAAGTGCATCGATCGGTCCTTTCTGAGGTGGGTGGTCAGTTGGTCTCGTCCTCGCGCAGGCTCCGGCCGGTGAGCGCGAGGAACACGTCGTCCAAAGTGGGGCGCGCGGTTTCCGCTGAGATCGCCTTGACGCCGCTGTTCTCCAAGGCGCGCAGGTACTCGGGCATCGCTGCGTCGGCGCGCGGTACGCGGACGTGAATTGAGTCGTCCTCGACGGTCACCACGTCTGGTCCGGCCATGCGCGCGGCCGTCTCAGCGGCCGCTGGCACGTCCGGCCGGGCGACGGTGATGGTGATGCGGTCGCCGGCGAGGTCCGCCTTGAGCCAGCCGGGGGTGCCATCGGCGATGACCCGGCCGTGGTCGACGACCACCACCCGCTCGGCCATGTTGTCCGCTTCGTCGAGGTAGTGGGTGGTGAACAGCAGCGTGGTGTCGTGCTCCTCGCGCAGCCGCAGCACGTGCTGCCAGATGTTGGCGCGGCTGTGCGGGTCCAGCCCGGTGGACGGCTCGTCCAGGAACAGCAGCTCCGGCCGGTTCATCAGGCCCATCGCGATGTCCAGGCGGCGGCGCTGGCCGCCGGAGAGGGTGCCGGGTTTGCGGTTGACCAGCGCGGTCAGGTCGAGCAGATCCAGCACCTCGTCGGCGCGGTGGCGGGCGTCGCGGCGGGACATGGCGTAGCTGCGGCCCTGGGTGATCAGCTCGTCGCGCGCCCGGTGGTTCTCGCCGGCGCTGTTCTGCTGGCCCACGTACCCGATGCGGGCGCGGACGGCGGCGGCCTCGGTGCGGATGTCGTGCCCAGCGACGGTGGCGGTTCCGGAGGTGGGCGGCAGCAGTGTGGTGAGCATCCGCAGGCTGGTCGACTTCCCGGCACCGTTGGGGCCGAGGAAGGCGACCAGCTGGCCGGGTTCGACGTCGAGGTCCAGGCCGCGGACGGCCTCGACGGGTTTGCGCTTGACGGTGAACCGGCGGGTGAGGCCGCGGGCGCGGATCATCGACGACTCCTTGCTGCTCGATCGTCCGCCGAATGCGGACATGACGAAGAAACCCCAGGTCAGGGGTTGGTTTCGGGAGAAGTCGATCCTGTCCCGGGAGGGGACCGCCGGTCAAACGTGAACACCGCGTTCATGTTTGCTGTGACCTGCGGAAACACATTTCGCAAACGCCCCGGGTCGATGCTGGAATTCGCGCGGATCCGCAGTTCGACGGGCATTCGAGGCGAATCTGGAGGAAATTTGGCTGTGAACCTCGGGTTTACGGCTGCTACTGTAAACCTAGGGTTCACAAGGAGGTTGGAGCATGGCAGCGGAAGAGGCCGGGCAGTTGGTGCGGCAGTTGGCCGAGGTGACCCCGGTCGAGGCGGTCGACCCAGGACCGAAGGCCAGTGATGTCGGCGACGAGCAGGAGCGGCGGTTGCGCGCGCTGGGCGAGTTCCGGGCTGCGCTGGACGTCGAGGAGCAGGTGGCGGAGGCAGCACTGCGGCGCACTGCGGAGGCGGCCGAGAAATCGGTGTGGCTGGGCGCGAGCCTGGCGGACCTGAGCGCGGTCACCGGGCGCACCCGTCAGGCGGCGCGGAAGCGCTGGCCGGAACTCGGCGACGTCTACCGCCGCCGCAAGTGGCTCGGCAACCACGTCGAGGACATCTCCTACATGGCCGGACTCCTGGCGTCCCGCGCCGACGACCTGGCGCCCACCCGGGGCCACGGCACTTTCATGAAGCTGATCCGCCAGCTCCGCGAAGGGATCCGGCGTTGCGAAGAGGACTTCGCCGCGGACGCTCGGGGCGGCGAGCACCCAGCGGCCCGCTGGCGGGCCCTGGACGACCTGGTCAACGTGACCATGCGCGGGATCATCGAATCGGCCGGTGAACCCCGAACCCCGGAAGCGGGCTTCGCCCTGCACGGAGCCACCGGAGTCCTCGCTTACTACGACCACGCCACCAAACCCGACGACGACTGACCGCCCGCCCCGCCATGGCGCGGAGCCGGGGCACGACGTGACGGGCGGTGGCAGGGCCCGGGTCGTCCACAGTTTCAATTGAAACTGTAATCCCCACCCACGGCGGATCGCAGTTTCAATTGAAACTGTGGTTTCCTCCGGGGGCGGTCAGAGGTCGGCGAGGGTGGTGATGGGGTTTTCGACGCAGTCGGCGAGGTAGCGGAGGAATCCGCCGGCCGTTCCGCCGTCGCAGACCCGGTGGTCGAAGGTCAGGGACAGCTGGGTGACCTTGCGGAGGGCCAGTTCGCCCTGGAAGGCCCAGGGTTTGTCGATGATGCGGCCGACGCCGAGGATCGCCGCCTCCGGGTGGTTGATGATCGGCGTCGAGCCGTCCACCCCGAACACGCCGTAGTTGTTGAGCGTGAAGGTGCCTCCGGTGAGGTGCTTGGGGCTCAGCTCTCCCTCGCGGGCTTTGCCGGTGCGCTGGGAGATCGCCTCGGCCAGCTGTGCGGTGGTCATCTCGTGCGCGTCGCGGACCACCGGAACCACCAGGCCGCGCGGGGTTTGGGCGGCGAAGCCGAGGCCGATGTGGCGGTGCTGGACGATCTCGTTGCGGTCGGTGTCCACCGACGCGTTGAGCTCCGGGAACCGGCGCAGTCCGGCGACGCAGAAGCGCGCGAGCAGTGCCAGCAGGCCGATGCCGCGCGGCTTGAGCGCATCGCGGGCTTCCAGCAGGCGGGTGGCGTCGACGTCCACCCACGTGCTGGCGTCCGGGATCTCCCGGCGGCTGCGGGTGAGCTTGTCGGCCACCGCACCGCGCAAACCCCGCAGCGGGACGCGGGTTTCGCCCGACGGCTCAGGGGTCGGCTGCTCCGGAACTCGTGCTGCCTCCACGTCTCGGCGCAGGATCACCCCGCCCGGGCCGGATCCATCCACACTGGACAGATCGACGGCGTGCTGCTTCGCGAGTCGACGCACGATCGGCGACAGCACGCGCGGAGCCCCAGTGCTTCGCGATGCGCCGTTGGTCTGCGGCACCACGTGCACCGGCCGGCTCCGGTTCCGGCGCCGTCGCTTCGCACCGCCGGTTCCGTAGCCGACGAGCACGTTGCCCGATCCGGCCCGCTCCTCAGTCCGGTGCTGCTCGTGCGGGGCGTCCGCGCCGACGATCGTGGTCAGCGGGGATCCCACCGCGATCACGTCACCGGGCTCGCCGTGCAGCTCCTGGACCACCCCGGCGTACGGGCAGGGCACGTCCACGACCGCCTTGGCGGTCTCCACCTCGGCCACCACTTGGTCGGCTTCGACGCGGTCGCCGACCGCGACGTGCCAGCGGACGATCTCCGCCTCGGTCAACCCCTCGCCCAGGTCGGGCAGGGGGAACGCGGTTCCGCCCCTCCCGGTTCCGCCTCTCCGCGATTCACTGTGGTGGTCGCGTTCGGGGGTGATCTTGCGTGCCGGGGTTTCTTGTGGCTGGGTTGCGTCACGGTCCCCTGGGGTGCGGTTGGGTGGGGTTGGCATTGGCCTGTTCACGCCGCTCCCTCCTGTAGTTCGAGCCACTTCGCGTCGGGCTGGTCGTCCCACTGCAACCGCGCGAGCGCGTCGAGCACGCGGTCGACGTTCGGCAGGTGGCTGTGCTCGAGCTTCGGCGGCGGGTACGGGATGTCGAAGCCGGACACGCGCAGCACCGGCGCGGCTAACGAGTGGAAGCAGCGCTCCTGCACTCGAGCAGCGATTTCTGCTGCCACACCCGCGAATCCCTGCGCTTCCTGCACGACCACGCAGCGCCCGGTCTCGCGCACCGCGGCGGCCACCGTCTCGTCGTCGAACGGCACCAGGCTGCGCACGTCGACCACCTGGACGTCCCAGCCCTCCTCGGCGGCGGCTTCCGCGGACTCCATCGCCAGCGGGACGCCGGGGCCGTAGGCAATCAGCGTGGCGTCCTGGCCCGGTCGGCGGATCACGGCGCGCCCGAGCGGTTCCGCGCTGATCGGCAGTTCAACGTCCTCTTTGGACCAGTAGAGCTTCTTGGGTTCCAGGAACACCACCGGATCCGGATCGGCGATCGCCTCGCGCAGCAGCGAGTACGCGTCCGCCGGGGTCGCCGGGGCGACGACCTTCAGCCCGGGGGTGTGCGCGTAGTAGGCCTCGCTGGAGTCGCAGTGGTGCTCCACGCCGCCGATGCCGCCCGCGAACGGAACCCGGATCACAATCGGCAGCGAAACCGCGCCGCGCGTCCGGTTGCGCATCTTGGCCACGTGCGAGACGACCTGCTCGAACGCCGGGAAGGCGAAGGCGTCGAACTGCATCTCCACCACCGGGCGGAACCCGGCCATGGCCATGCCCACAGCGAACCCGACGATGCCCGATTCGGCCAGCGGGGTGTCGAAGCAGCGGTCCTCGCCGAAGGCGTCCTGCAAACCGTCGGTGATCCGGAAGACCCCGCCGAGCTTGCCGACGTCCTCGCCGAAGACCACCACGTTGTCGTCCTCGGCGATGGAATCGCGCAGCGCCGCGTTCAGCGCCTGCGCCATGGTGGTCAGTGCCATTACAGCGCCTCCTGTTCGGCCTGGAGCTGGGCGAGCTGTTCCTGCAGCTGCGGAGTCGGCTCGGCGTAGACGTGGCGGAAGAGGTCTTCCGGATCCGCGGTCGGCTCGACCTGCATCCGGCTGCGCACCTGCGCGGCGAACTCCTCGGCCTCCGCGGCGATCCGCTCGACGCCGTCGTCGTCGAGGTGTCCGCCCTCGCGCAGGTGGCGCTCCAGTCGGTCGATCGGGTCCCGCTGCTGCCACTGCTCGACTTCGGCCGCGTCGCGGTAGCGCCCGGCGTCGTCGGCGTTGGTGTGCGCCTCCATGCGGTAGGTGTGCGCTTCGACCAGGAACGGCCCGTTGCCGGAACGCGCGTGCTCGACAGCGGTGTCCATCACCGACAGCACGGCCGCCGCGTCGTTGCCGTCCACCTGCTCGCTGCGCACGCCGTAGCCGATTCCCTTGTGCGCCAAGGAAGGCGCGACGGACTGCTTGGCCAGCGGCACGCTGATCGCATAGCCGTTGTTCTGCACCAGGAACACCACCGGGGCCTTGAACACGGCGGCGAAGTTGAGCGCCTCGTGGAAGTCGCCTTCGCTGGTCGCGCCGTCGCCGATCAGCGCCAGCGCGACGGTGTCGCGACCCTTGCGTGCCTCGCCGTGCGCCAAGCCGACCGCGTGCAGGGTCTGGGTGGCCAGCGGCGTGCACTGCGGCGCGGTGCGAGTGCTCGGCACGTCGTAGCCGCAGTGCCAGTCGCCGCGCAGCAGCGTGAGCACCTCGACCGGATCGAGGCCGCGGGTCACCAGCGACACCGAGTCCCGGTAGGTCGGGAACAGCCAGTCCTGCGCGCCGATGCTCAGCGCGGCGCCGACCTGGCAGGCTTCCTGGCCGCGCGAGGACGGGTACACCGCGAGGCGGCCCTGCTTGGTGAGCGTGGTGGCCTGCGCATCGAACCTGCGGCCCACGACCATCGCGCGGTACGCGGCCAGCAGCCGGGACGGATCCGGCACCGGGTAGTTCGGATCGGGCTGATCCAGCAGGCCCACCGGACTGCTCGACGGAAGCCATTCCACGGCCGACACCTCCATTGGACGACTGGCTTGAGATCGTCGGCCAGCGAGGTCATGTGATACAAGTGATCGGCGAGAACTCGCAACGAACGGCTTCAGGAGCACGTCATGAAGGACCAGACGTCCGCGGAAAGCGGCATCCGGGGAGGGCGAGCCGGACGAACGGCACCGGCGTTGGACGACATCGACGCGCGCATCGTCGACGAGCTGGTCCGCGACGGCCGGATGTCCATCCGCACCCTGGCCGAGCAGGTCAACATCTCCCGCACCAACGCGCACAGCCGGGTGGACCGCCTGATCGGCAACGGGGTGATCACCGGCTTCCACGCCCACGTCGAACCGGCCAAGGCCGGGCTCGGCACGGCGGCGCTGATCGGCCTGTCGATCGAGCAGGACACCTGGCGCGAGGTGTCCCGCCGGCTGGCCGAGGTCGACTCCGTCGAGCACGTGGCGCTGGTGGCGGGGGAGTTCGACATCGTGGTGCGCGTGCGCACCGAAGACAACGTGACCCTGCGCAACCTGGTCTTCGACCACATCCAGTCGCTACCAGGAGTGCGCACCTGCCACACCTGGCTGATCTTCGACGAGTACGAACCAGAACACCGCTAACAGCCAGTACCCGCGACCACTTTCCGGTGCCATATCCCACAAAGTGCACGCAGCCGATCACCTGCGGAAATGCCGCCCTCGCAGTGAGGGGGTGGCCAATTTCGCGAGAAATTGACGTTCACCCAGGTGATGGTCAATTTCTCGCGAAATTGGCCACCCAACCCCGTCAGGGGATGTTGATGTCGACGACGACCGGAGTGTGGTCGGAGGTGCCCTTGCCCTTTCGGGCTTCGCGGTCGACGTAGGCGTCGGTGACCGCCCCGGTGAACTGCTCGTTGCCGTAGACGAGGTCGATGCGCATGCCCTGGTTCTTGGGGAAGCGCAGCGCCCGGTAGTCCCAGTAGGTGAAGGGCACGTCGTACTTCAGGGCGCGCGGGTAGACCTCGCTCAGGCCGACCTCGCCGAGCGCGGTGAGGGCCTTGCGCTCCTCGTCGGTGACGTGCGTGAAGCCCTCGAACTCGGTGATGTCCCAGACGTCGGCGTCGGTCGGCGCGATGTTGAAGTCGCCGAGCACAGTCCACGGGAGCTCGCCCAGCTCCTCGGCGGCCGTGGCGCGCAGCGCGTCGAGCCAGCGCAGCTTGTAGTCGTAGTGCGGGTGGCCGACCTCGCGGCCGTTGGGCACGTACACCGACCACACGCGCACACCGCCGCAGGTGGCGCCGATCGCGCGCGGTTCCTGGGACTCGAACATCGCGCCGTCAGCCATGAAGCCGGGCTCGTCGAGCAGTCCGCGGCGCACGTCCTCGATGCCGACCTTGGACAGCACCGCGACACCGTTCCAGCGTCCGGTGCCGTGCGCGGCGACCTCGTAGCCCAGCTCGCCGACCTCGTCATAGGGGAACGCGTCCTCGGCGCACTTGAGCTCTTGCAGGCACAGCACGTCCGGCTCAGCGGTGCCCAGCCAGTCGATCAGCTTCGGCAACCGGGCCCCGACGGAGTTGACGTTCCAGCTCGCGATCCGCACGCCCGAACTTTCCCACACACCCCCGTCGACCCGGCGAACCACCCGTGGCGGTACGGACCTGAACCACAGTTTCAATTGAAACTGTGATTCGCCGTGGGGGGAGATTACAGTTTCAATTGAAACTGTGGTCCTCGACGCGCCGAGCCGAGCCGCCTGGGGACGGCTCTGGAGGTCGGGCGACGGCGTGGACCGTCGGTGTGTCGTCGTCGGACACGCCAGGGGGCTGTGGCGAACTCACCGCAATTTCAACGGAAATCGGACGTTCAATTTCCATTGAGGTGTTCTCAGTAAGGACTAGGCCAGGCGGCCGTGTTCGTGGTGGGTGAGTACGAGTGCGGCTTGGACGATGCGGCCGATTTTGCGGGGACTGGTGGTGAAGCGCCGCAGGGACCGCCAGCGTCCGACGAGGAGAGCGAATCCGCGTTCGCCCAGGGCGCGGAGGCTGCGGAGCAGCAGGTTGGCCACCGCGCTGGTGATCCGCTCGGTCAGCGACATGGTGCCTCCAGTGCACATCGACCAACCATGCTCGTTACCGACGCTAACCAGCTGCCAGCTGGGTGGCTCGACCGTTTCGCGGATCTCGGCGTGACCGCAGCGGTTACGGCCGGACGGCCGGTTCGCCCGCGTACTGGTAGCGCCACACGCCGTCGGAGCGGCGGTCGTGGCGGTCGTACTGCGCGCACGGGGACTCGCCGTCGCGCGGGGAGGGGAAGGTGAACTGGCCGATGGGTAAGTCCGCCTCCAGCGAGGGGATGATGAAGGACCGGCCATCCTCCGGGCCGCCGATCAGTTCGGCGTGCACGTGCTGCTGCATGGATGTTCTCCCTGGCGTCGGCGCAACATCGCGTTTCTCGCCCAATAGGAACAAATGCGCTGGCCGTTGGCTCCAGGTTTCACCCGATCGTCTCAACTTGATGTGTCAGCAGGCGGTTTCGTGCCGCGCGTCGATCGCGCTTGGTTAGCGGACGAACACTCCGGGTAGGCCGGGCACGTGGCTGGGAACGAGTTGGCGACTTGCCGGCGCAAGCGAGATCTGCGGCGTTCCGGGGAGCCCAGCGGCGGTTCGCCCGGTGATCTGAGTTGACTGCGCAGCTGGAAGTCCAGGGTCGGCGCTTCGAAGTGTCCAATCCGGACAAGTTCTTTACCCCGACGCCGGTTACCGCGAGCCGGACGTGCTCGACCACTACCGCGCGGTCGCCGAGGTGATGGTCGCGCGCACCAGCGGAAAACCGTTGACGTTACGGCGATTCTCGGACGGGATCGACGAAGGCGGGTTCTTCCAGCGGGACGGACACCACCCGCGCAACGCGGTGAGCGCAGTGGTGCACCACGTGGTCCTCGACGATCCCGCGATCCTGCTCTACCTGGCCGGCCAGGCCCGCCTGGAGTTCCACATCGGGCTCGCCACGGTGGATGACCTGGAACGTCCGGTGCTGGTGGTGCTCGACCTGGATCCGCCGGACGGGGTGTCGCTGACCGTGCTGCGCGAGGTGGTCCGCCAGAGGTGCGTGCGGCTCCGCGACGCCGGGCTGGAACCGCACGTGCAGGCCACCGGCGGTCGCGGCTTCCACATCGCTGCGCCGCTGCGCGCCGAGCACGAGTTCGACGACGTCCGGGCCGACCTGCAGGAGCTGGCCGAGCGAGCGGTGCGCGACGAACCGGATCGGCTGACCGTCGAACAGCGGAAGGACAAGCGCGGCGGCCGGATCTTCTTGGACACCAACCGCAACGCCTACGGCCAGACCATGATCGCGCCCTACTCGCTGCGCGCCCGCCCCGGTGCCCCGGCCGCCGCTGGACCTCGACGAGCTCAGCCGTGCGACACCGCAGTCCTACGGCCTCGCGAACATGGCGCGGCGGCTCGTGCAGAAGAACGATCCGTGGGCGGGAATGCGGCCCAGGTGACATGGGTAGGCCTGGTGAACAGGCCTTGAGGGGAGGGGCAGTGGACACCGAGATCACCCTCGTCGTCGACGGCGTCGAGCACCGCGTCACGGTCGACGCCCGCACCACGGTGCTCGACGCGTTGCGGGAACGGCTCGGCATCACCGGCCCGAAGAAGGGCTGCGACCACGGCCAGTGCGGCGCGTGCACGTTGCTGCTCGATGACCGCCGGGTCAACAGCTGCCTGATGCTGGCGGTGGCCTACGACGGTGCGAACCTGCGCACCGCCGACGGTCTGGCCGACGGAGATCTGCACCCGGTGCAGCGATCGTTCATCGAGCACGACGCCTTCCAGTGCGGTTACTGCACGCCGGGGCAGGTGGTGTCGGCGGTGGGCATGTTGCGCGAGATGCGCGAAGGCGAGCCGAGCGCGGTCACCGCCGACGGCGCGGAGCTGGCCGACGAGGTGCGCGAGCGGATGAGCGGAAACCTCTGCCGCTGCGGTGCTTACGCCAACATGGTCCCGGCCATCGTGGAGGTCGCGCAGCGATGAGACCGTTCCGCTACCAGCGCGTTCCGGACATCGACAGCGCCGTGAGCACGCTCGCCGCCGCACCCGGCGCGGCTTACCTGGCCGGGGGCACCAACCTGGTCGACCTGATGAAGCTGGAGGTCGAGGTCCCGGACCTGCTGGTCGACGTCCGGCAGCTGACCTCCGACCGGATTGAGCCGCACCCGGAGTTCGTGCGGATCGGCGCGGCGGTCACCAACAGTGCGCTGGCCGCCGACCCGGTGATCCGCCGGCAGTTCCCGGTGCTGTCGCAGGCCGTCCTGGCCGGCGCTTCGGGACAGCTGCGCAACCTGGCCACGACCGGCGGAAACCTGTTGCAGCGCACCAGATGCGTGTACTTCCAGGACGTCAACACGCCGTGCAACAAGCGCGAACCCGGCACCGGATGTTCCGCGCGGGAAGGATTCCACCGCGAGCACGCCATCCTCGGCGCCTCCAAATCCTGCATCGCTACGCACCCTTCTGACATGGCCGTCGCGCTGGTCGCCCTCGACGCCGTGGTGAACACCGAGGGGCCGCGCGGGCAGCGGGCGATCCCGCTGGTGGACCTGCACCGGCTTCCCGGCGACATGCCGGAGCGGGACACGATCCTGGAGCACGGCGAGCTGATCACCTCGATCGACGTCCCGAACTCGGACTTCGCCACCAACTCCCGCTACCGCAAGGCCCGCGACCGCGCATCCTTCGCGTTCGCGCTGGTGTCGGTGGCGGCTGCCGTCGACGTCGCCGACGGGGCGGTGCGCGACGTCCGCCTGGCACTGGGCGGAGTCGCGCACAAGCCCTGGCGTGCCACTGCCGCCGAAGCCGCGCTGCGCGGCAGTGTCGTGTCGACGGATGCATTCCGCCTAGCCGCCGACGCGGAACTCGACGCGGCACGTCCGCTGCCCGGCAACGAGTTCAAGATTCCCTTGGTGCGCAACATGATCGTCGGTGTGCTGTCCGATCTGTCGGGGGTATCGCGATGACTACGACGACCAGCATCATCGGCGCCCCGGTGGATCGGATCGAAGGAGTCGAGAAGGTCCGGGGCGCGGCACTGTACGCGGCAGAGCACCCGGTCGACCAGCCGGTGTACGCCTACCCGCTGCAGGCGGAGATCGCGCTCGGCCGGATCACCGGCATCGACCCCACCGAGGCGATGACCGAACCCGGGGTGATCGGGGTGCTCACCCACGAGAACGCCCCGAAGCTGGCCTCGAGGAACGACGCCGAACTGGCCATCCTGCAGTCCCCGGACATCGCCTTCCGCGGCCAGCTCATCGGCGCGGTGCTGGCGGAGAACATCGAGACCGCGCGACGAGCGGCGCAGCTGGTGCACATCGGTTACGAGCAGCGCGCCCACGACGTCGACCTGCACCCGGCGCGATCAGACCTGGTCACACCCGAAACCGTCAACGGTGGGTTCCAGACCGACACCGCCGAAGGCGACGTGGACGCCGCCCTGGACAGCGCTGCGGTGGTGCTCGACGAGGTCTACACCACGCCGCAGGAACACAACAACCCGCTCGAACCGCACGCCACCATCGCGATCTGGACCGAAGGCGAGCTCACACTCTACGACTCCACCCAGGGCGTGCACTGGGTGCGCGACAGCATCGCGGAGGTCTTCGGGCTGGACCAGCAGCGCATCCACGTGGTGTGCCCGCACACCGGCGGTGGTTTCGGGTCGAAGGGACTGCCGCACGCACACATGGTGCTGGCCGTGATGGCCGCTCAGCAGGTCACTCCGCGCCCGGTGAAGCTTGTGATGACCAGGCAGCAGATGTTCACCGTCGTCGGCTACCGCACCGGCACCATCCAGCGCATCCGGCTGGGCAGCGACGCCGCCGGGCGGCTGACCGCGATCAGCCACGACGCGGTGTCGCAGACCTCCCGGATCAAGGAGTTCGTCGAGCAGACCGCGGTGCCCACCCGCACGATGTACGCCGCGCCGAATCGCCGCACCACTCACCGGGTCGCCGAGCTCGACGTGCCGGTCCCGACGTGGATGCGGGCTCCCGGCGAGTGCCCTGGCATGTTCGGTCTGGAGGTGGCGATGGACGAGATGGCCATCGCCTGCGGCCTGGACCCGGTGGAGTTCCGCATCCGCAACGAACCGGACACCGACCCGGCGACCGGTCGCGCCTTCTCCAGCCGAAACCTGGTCGCCTGCCTGCGCGAAGGCGCGCAGCGCTTCGGCTGGGCGCAACGCAATCCCACCCCGCGCTCCGGCCACGACGGCCGCTGGCTGGTGGGCACCGGCGTGGCTGCCTCGACCTACCCGGTGTTCATTCTGCCCGGAGCGCGCGCCACCATCCAAGCTCGGCCGGACGGCCGCTACCGAGTCCTCATCGGCGCGGCTGACATCGGCACCGGCACGTGGACGACGCTGACCCAGATCGCGGCGGACGCACTGGACGTGGCGATGTCCGAGGTGCAGCTAAGCATCGGCGACACCGACCTGCCGTACGCATCCGGCGCGGGCGGCTCGTCCGGAATCGGTTGCTGGGGCTCGGCGATCGTGGACGCCGCCCGCCGCCTGCGCGCGCAGCTGCCCAACGGCGAACCGATCCCGGACGAGGGCGTCGAGGTCACCGGAGCGCTCCCGGACAACCCTTACGCCGGACAGCTGGCGATGCACAGCTTCGGCGCCCAGTTCGCCGAGGTCAGAGTGCACGCCGACACCGGAGAGGTGCGGGTGCCGCGGATGCTGGGCGTCTTCGCGGCCGGACGGATGATCAACGCCAAGACGGCGCGCTCCCAACTGCTGGGCGGAATGACCATGGGCCTGTCCATGGCGCTGCACGAGCACAGCGTGGTGGACCCCCGCTACGGCCACGTGATCAACCACGACTTCGCCGAATACCACATAGCGACCAACGCCGACATCGGCGAGATCGAGATCCACTGCCTCGACGAACACGACCCGTACGTGAACCCGATGGGCACCAAGGGAATCGGCGAACTCGGCATCGTGGGCACAGCGGCGGCCATCGCCAACGCAACCCACCACGCCACCGGCACCAGGATCAGAGACCTGCCGATCACCCTCGACAAATTCCTGACCTGACGCCCGCAGATCAGTCCGATCGCTGGCTGGCTGCGAGGGCCTCGGCGGTGACGACGTGCAGTGGCCGGTTCAGGGCTTCGGCGGCTGCTGCGACGTCGTCGTGCTCGGGTTTCGCGCGCCATGGTCCGTGCTTGACACGGATTTCGTGGCCTTCGACGGTGACGGTGGTGGTGTGGCGGGGGAGGGCTCGGCGGTTGACCTGGTGGCTGCGGATGCCGAGGCTGCCGGTTTCGGACAGGAGTAGTTCGGTCAGCTCTGGTTCTCGGTGCGGGTGGCACAGGACGTGCAGGACGTGGGCGGGGCGGGACTTCTTCGTCGTCGACGGTGTCGTCCACGCGTCGGCTGCGCCTGTTTGCAGGGCTCGGTTGATGACGTGACCGAGCAGCTCCCCCGTGACGTCGTCCACATTGCACTCCAGGACCAGCATCGGCTCAGCCGGTTCGGTGGTCAGCGGGGTGCCGAGGGTTGCTGGGAGGACGTTGGGGCGTTGCGGGAAGCGTCGGGTGCCGGCGCCGAAGGCGGTGTTCTGGACGGTCATCGCTGGTGGTGGGACGAACTCGGTCCCGATTGTGGTGAGCAGAGCGGCGCCGGTTGGTGTGACTGTCTCGCCGGGTAGGTCGGTGCCGACGACCGCTGCGCCGCGCAGCAGCTGGAGCGTTGCCGGAGCAGGGGCGGGCAGCACGCCGTGAGCGCAGCGGACTGTGCCGGTGCCCAGTGCCAGCGGTGCGGAATGCACTGCGGTGACACCCAAAGCGTGCAGTGCGGCGGCCACGCCGACGGTGTCGACCACGGTGTCCAGGCCGCCGATCTCGTGCAGGTGCACGTCGTCGGGGTGCTGGTCGTGCAGAGCGCCTTCCACCTCGGCGATCGCGCGGACCGCCGCTGCAGCGAGTTCCGCGACGGGCTCGGGCCGGGCTTGACGGATCCGTGCGATGAGTTCCGAGGCGTGCCGTTCGCTGCTCGTGTCGTCGACCTCCACCACAGCTTTGGTCGCTGCGATGCCGTTGACCTGGACCGCCTCGGTGCGTAGTTGCCAGCCTGGCAGACCGGTCGACTCGACCGCAGCGCGAACCTCCGCCAGTGGTGCGCCGAGGCCGAGCAGTGCGCCGAGCAGCATGTCGCCGGATACCCCGGTGACCGGGTTGAGCCAGAGGATCATCGACGCTCCGCCGCGGTGTGGGCCAGCCGGTGCGCGGCCATCGCTGCGCCGAAGCCGGAATCGATGTTGACCACGGTCAGACCGGCGGCGCACGAGGTCAGCATGGCCAGCAGCGCCGTCACGCCTTCCAATGCCGCGCCGTAGCCGGTCGACGTGGGCACCGCGATCACCGGGCACGCCACCAGACCGCCGATCGCGCTGGCCAGGGCACCTTCCATCCCGGCCACCACGATCACCGCATCCGCCTGTGCCAACTCCTCGCGAGCCGCCAGCAGCCGGTGGATACCGGCCACTCCGACGTCCCGCACGACGTGCGCGGTCAGCCCAATCGCCGCGCACACCGCCTCGGCTTCGGCGGCGACCGGCCAGTCCGCAGTGCCCGCGGTGGCGATGCACACCCGGAACGGGCGGGGCTGCGCCGGTCGGCACACCAGCAGGCGCGCGGTCTCGTCGTAGCTGCCACCGGGCACCTGGACCTGCGCGGCGATGCCGGCTTCCAACCGGGTCACGAGGACCGGGCCGGTGCTGCGGGCGAGCAGTTCGGTGACGATGCCGGTGATCTCCGCAGGCTGCTTGCCGGGCGCGTAGACGACTTCGGGCAGCCCCTGCCGGGCTTCCCGATCGGTGTCCACCCGCGCGTAGCCGAGGTCGGCGAACCCGGTCATGACGCGGTCCGGGTCGGCAGCAGCGGCAGCAGCGCGTTCATCCGTCCACTTCGGAATCCGCCCAGGTCGAGTGAGCAGAACTCGAATCCGGACTCGCGCACGACCCGGTCCAGCTCGGCGTGCTGCGCAGCTGCACGGTCGATGTCGCCGTCTGGTACCTCCAGCCGAGCAACGGTGCCCTGGGCATGCGCGCGCACCCGGCAAACATCGAAACCCAGTGCCCGCACGGCGGTCTCGGCGCGCTCGATGCGTCCGAGCACCTCCGGGGTCACGGGATCGCCGTATGCGACGCGGGAGGCCAGACAGGCGGCAGCGGGCTTGTCCGCGGTGGACAGGCCGAGCTCGCGGCTGGCCCGGCGAACGGCGTCCTTGGTCAACCCAGCGTCCACCATCGGCGCGATGGCACCGCGTTGTGCGGCCGCCTGCTGGCCGGGGCGATGATCGCCGAGGTCGTCGAGGTTGGTGCCCAGCGCGATCCGCGCGCCCAACGCCGCAGCCAGTGGCTCGACCGCGTCGAACAGGGCTGATTTGCAGTGGTAGCAGCGGTTTCCACCGTTGGCCGCGTACTCCGGCCGCTCGCCCTCGTCGGTGCAGACCTCGACGTGCGCGAAGCCGCGGGTGCGGGCGAATTCCTTGGCATGACGTCGTTCCGCAGCGGCCAGGCTGGGGGAGACGGCGGTGACGGCCAGCATCCGCGAGCCGAGCACCTCGTGCGCCACGGCCGCCACCAGGGCCGAGTCGACACCCCCTGAGAACGCCACGACCAGGCCGTCCTCCTCGCTGATCCGCTGCCGGAGCCGATCGAGATCGGACGCGCTCACGGTCCCACTCCTTCCAGGTGCCGACTCAAATCGCGGTCATGCCGCCGTCCATGACGAAGGCGCTGCCGTTGGCGAAACGCGACTTCGCCAGGAACGCGATTCCCTCGGCGACCTCTTCCGGAGTGCCCATCTTGCCGTCCAGCTGGCGTTGTTCCATGGCTTTGCGTGCGGCTTCGGGATCCGGGGCGTCGGCCAGGATCTTGCCTATCCACTCGCTGCCCACGGTGCCGGGACATATCGCGTTGGCCCGAATGCCCTGGTCG
Source organism: Saccharopolyspora sp. NPDC002376 (assembly GCF_053593195.1). NCBI lineage: Bacteria > Bacillati > Actinomycetota > Actinomycetes > Pseudonocardiales > Pseudonocardiaceae > Saccharopolyspora > Saccharopolyspora sp. NPDC002376. Next base: position 73,554 of record NZ_JBSFBZ010000026.1, on the reverse strand, counting down.
GCGTAGTCCACGGCGATGGAGCGGGTGAGCCCGATGACTCCGGCCTTGGACGCGCAGTATGCGGCCCGGTTGCGCACGCCGACCACGCCGGCGACCGAGGAGACGTTGACGATGCAGCCACCGCCGGCCGCCACCATCCGGGGCAGCACGATCCGGCAGGTCTCGAACAGCGCGGTCAGGTTCACGCCGAGCACAGCGTCCCAGCCCTCGCGGCTGGTCTCGGTCACCGTCGCGGCGATGCCGATCCCGGCGATGTTGGCCAGCAGCTGCGGAGTGGCGCCGAAGTGCTGCTCAGCGTTGTCCACGGCCGCCTCGAACGCATCGGCGTCGCGCACGTCCAGCGAGACCGGCAACGCCTCCGAGCCCGCTTCGGCCACTGCCTGAGCAGCTCGTTCGGTCCCGTCGGCGGAGATGTCGATGGCCACGATCCGGTAGCCCTCGGCGGCGAGTGCGATGGAGGTGGCGTATCCGATGCCGGATCCCGCGCCGGTGACGATGGCCGTGCGAACGTCGTGCAACGGACTGCCTCCTGGTAATCCACAGTGGACTGAAGGGGTGCGAGCTGATCGTCCGACCAGAGCACTCTAGGCGTGCGGTGGACCGCGCTGTCAAGGGAGAGAACTGGGCGGAAGCATCCGGTTGACGGTCGCCGTGCGGGGAGGTAGGCGGCTCCGGACCGGCGGGTGTCGGACTCACCGACGTGTCGCTCGTCCGGATGGCTCACCACGGCGCCCGCGACCAGCGGACCTAGTGTTCGAAGCCGGGACTGATCAGCGCGAGGAGGACGTGGTGGCGGACAACGCGGCAGTCCGATCGTTCTTCCGATCCGCGGCGAGTGCGCTCGGCCGTGAGATCACGAGAGGTCTGTTCGGCAACCGCCGCCGTTGACCGTCACCCGGGGAACGTCGATTCGATGTGACCCCGGGTGACGGACCTGGATGGTCAGTGGTCACGGTGGGTCATCAGGTGGGCCAGGGCGCCGAGCTGTTCGGACGCTCGGGGAGCGAGGTCGGCTCGGCGGAGGTCGGACAGGGCTGAGTTGAGGAGTTCGTCGGACTGGTTCTGGCTCCAGCTGCGTCCGCCCGCCAGGGCGATCAGCTCGGCGGATTGGGCCAGGTCGCTGCCGGACAGCGGTCGGTCGCCGAGGTAGATGGCGGCCAGCCGCTGTCCAGCTGGCGTGCCGGAGGTCAGCGCGGCGACCACCGGTAGGGTCTTCTTGCGGGTGCACAGGTCGGCGAACACCGGTTTGCCGGTGATGGCCGGATCGCCCCAGATCCCCAGCAGGTCGTCGACGTGCTGGAACGCCAGCCCGACCCGTTCGCCGAAACTGCGCAGCCGGGCGATCTGGTCGGTCTTGCCACCGCCGAACATCGCCCCGAGCGCGCACGCGCATCCCAGCAGCGCGCCGGTCTTGTCGCGGGCCATCCGCTGGCACTCGCCCAGGTCCACGCTGCGGCGGTCCTCGAACGACAGGTCGGCGACCTGCCCGTTGATCAGGTTCAGCACGGTCGTGCTCAACGTCCGCACGGCATCGGATGCTGTGGGATGGCGGCATGCCCCGAGCACGTCGGCCGCCAACGTCAGCAACGCGTCCCCGGCAAGGATCGCTGGGCCGCTGCCGAACACCGTCCACGCGGTGGGGCGGTGCCTGCGGGTCACGTCGCCGTCCATCACGTCGTCGTGCAGCAGCGAGAAGTTGTGCACCAGCTCGACGGCGACGGCGGCCGGGACGGCCACCGCGGGGTCACCGCCGACTGCGCCGGCGGTGAGCAGCACCATGGCCGGGCGCAGTGCTTTGCCGCGGTCAGCGCGCACCGGGTTGCCGTGCTCGTCCCACCACCCGAAGTGGTAGCCGGCGACTTGCTGCATCGCGGTGGGCAACCGGTCGACCGCGGCCCGCAGTGCGGGCTCGACCATGGTGCGGCTTCGGGTCAGTGCCTCGTAAGCCGCGCCTGCCCGGTGGGCGTCCTGTTGCATGGTGGTCATCCGATTTCCCTTTCGAAACAGTGGGATTCCTGCGGCGGATCCGGTTGACCTCTCCGCCGCGACCAGCTGCGTGGTCAGGGCGCGAGCGTGCGCTCACGACCCAACGAGTCGTCAGCGGTTGGTCTCGACGTGTTCGAGAACGCCGAGGGCGTCGGGCACCAGAACGGCCGCTGAGAAGTAGGTGCTGACGAGGTAGGAGATGACGGCTTGGTCGTTGATCCCCATGAACCGCGCGGAGAGTCCGGGCTGGTACTCGTCGGGGATGCCGGTCTGGTGCAGGCCGACCACACCGCTGTCCTGCTCGCCGGTGCGCATGCAGAGGATCGAGCTGGTCCCGTTGTCGCTGATCGGGATCTTGTCGCTGGGCAGCAGCGGCACACCGCGCCAGGCCTGCACCTGGCGGCCTTCCACCTCGGTGGTCTGCGGGTAGGTCCCGCGCCGGTTGACCCGGTAGGTGCCGGCGCCGACGTCGATCCACGGCAGCATCCGTACCAACCAGCGGGAGGTGGTGCCCTGCATCTGCGGGATGGACTTGGTCGTCGTCACCGGATTTCGGGCCGCTGCCGCGCTCAGGCTCAACTGCGGCGCACGGGTCTCGCCGGTGCTGAGCGGTTCGGTCGCAGTCACGCCAATACCACCAATCATCTCGCTCGCCGAGTTCGGGCAGACGAATTGTGCGGAGGAATGGTTTCGCTGAAATTGAGAATGGCTGGAAAAGATGGCCAGTCGGTTGCCGAGTGGCTGCCTTGCTCGCTGCTGACGGCGACGTTAGCACTGCTGATCTCGACCGTACAGTCACCCGAACGTGCAGCTCGAATCGGTAAAGCACGAGGTTGCGTGCCCGATTTTGATCAGCTTGCTCGCGGCTTGCGCGGAACTCTGCGTAATCGCGCTCAGCAATTCTGTCCCGCAATTCGGCGGTGCTGCGCCTGCTTGCACTAGGCCGTTCCGGTGATCACGTCGTATTCCTCGGCCTCATTGCTCCACTCGGGTGATCCACTTCGAATAGCCAGATTCCACGAATCGGACCATCCGCGCTCCGTCCATTTCGGAGTACTGTTCGGGCCGCGGAAGAATCGCGTTCTTCGCGGTGTTTCCTTCAGTGATTCTGAAATCGTGTCGAGCGGGCAGCGCTGCCCGCTCTCGTGCATCAGGAGGCGGGCGAGCGTGTGCGCAAGCGGCATCAGGTCTGCGGAGATCGAGTGGGAGGCGATGTCGTCGTGAAGTGGAACCTGCGGTTGGTCGCGGCCCAGCGAGGTATTTGGAAGGCCGCCGAGCTGCAACGGCTGCTCGCCGACCACGGCCTGGTGGTCTCGGCTGGGAAGATGTCCGGTCTGTGGTCGAAGACCCCAGCCAGCCTCAAACTGTCCGATTTGGACATTATCTGCACCGCCCTGAGCTGCCAGGTCGGTGATCTGCTGGTGCCCGAACCTGTCGTGCCGCGCAGCGAAGGTCTGCGGAGCGTCGAGTGAGCATCTACCTGCAGGCCTGGTCTGGGTGCTGGGCGCCTCGGTGGCGGCCGCGCTGGTCGGCTACCTGGTGCGCCGGCTAGGCCAGGACGAGGGGCGGCCGAGTGGCAACGGCGCGGTGGGGCAGGCGTTCACCATCGTCAGCGGCCTGCAGGCGGTGGTGCTCGCCTTCGTACTGGTGCTGTCGAACCTCTTCAGCGGCACCAGGCTGTTCCCGCGCTGGTGTGCTGGCGTCGGTGACTGCGATATCCGGAAACCGTTGATACTTGGTGGAGAACGGGTATTTGTACAAAGTGGACACTGGTACCGGGTGTCGGGCCTTCCTGGAAGTGCTGTCGATGGTCGCCATCGAGGATCAGTCGTGGCGGTCGTTCGACGACTTCGACGCGGACCCGGTCGACGGCGAGCTCTGCGGCATCGGCGCCACCCGTGCCGGGGCGTCGGCGCTGGTTCGGCTGGACCGCGGCAGCGGGCAGGTGGCGAAGGTCGTCGACGTGCCGGAGCTGCCGTCGCTGAGCTACGGATCCGTGGTGATCGGGCCGGTGTTGTCAGCGCAAGTTACTCGTGAGTAGCATCGTTCTCATGACGAATGAGACCGCCGGCCTCGGCGCCGCCCTTTCCGAAGCCGTGCCGATGGTGCGCACGCTCAACCTGGAGTACCTCGAGGTCGCCCCGGAGCGGGCCGTCCTTCGCATGCCCGACCAAGAGGACTTCCACAACCACGTGGGCGGCCCGCACGCCGGTGCGATGTTTACCCTCGCCGAGTCCGCCAGTGGCGCCATCGTGATCGCGGCGTTCGGCGAACAGCTCAACCGCGCGGTGCCCCTGGCCGTCCGCTCGGAGATCGACTTCAAGAAGCTTGCCATGGGCGAGGTGACGGCCACCGCGGAACTCGGCCGCCCGATCGCCGACGTCGTGGCCGAGCTGGACGCGGGGGAGCGCCCCGAGTTCCCGGTCAAGGTGAGCATTCAGCGCGCGGACGGCGCGGTCACCGGCGAGATGTCGATCATCTGGACGCTGCGCCCCAACAAGTGACGTCGAGCCCCGCGGTGGATCCACTGTGGATTTTCCTCCGCGGGGCATCCGCACCTGCGATTTCCTTGCAGTTGCAGCGTTGTCGCGCACCCAGTCGGCGGTCTATGGTTCGGATGTCGCCGAATCCGGGGAGTCCAGGTGTGGCTCAAACGCACGAGATCGGGGCACGATCACCGCTGGTCGCGGCTCAAGCACGCGGTCACGCCGCACAGCCACGATGCAACTGAGTCCGTCGACCGTCCGCTGGAAGCCAGCAGGAAGGGCATGCGGGCGCTGTGGATCTCGTTCGGAGCCTTGGCGGTCACGGCTGCCGGACAGGCCGTCCTGGTCGCGTACACCGGTTCCGTCGCCCTGCTCGGCGACACGCTGCACAACTTCGCGGACGCGTTGACCGCGGTCCCGCTCGCGATCGCCTTCCTGCTGGCCAGGCGTGCGGCGACGCGCCGGTTCACCTACGGGCTCGGTCGTGTCGAGGACTTGGCCGGTCTGATCATCCTCGCCGTGATCGCCGCATCGGCCGCGATGGCGGCTTGGGAGTCAGTGGCGCGGCTGGTCTCCCCGCAGCGCGTCGACCACATCGGTTGGGTGGCGGCGGCCGGGCTGCTTGGCTTCGCCGGCAACGAGCTGGTCGCGCGCTACCGCATCCGCGTTGGCCGGGAGATCGGATCGGCCGCGCTGGTCGCCGACGGGATGCACGCTCGCGCCGACGGACTCACGAGTCTCGCAGTGCTCGGCTCGGCTGCCGGAGCGGGGCTGGGTTGGTGGTGGGCGGACCCGGTCGTCGGACTGCTGATCACCGCTGCGATCGCCGCGGTGCTGTGGAGCTCGGCCAAGGAGATCTTCGCCCGGGTGCTCGACGCCGTCGACCCCGAGCTGGTCGGCCGAGCTGAACGCGCATTGGCCGCCGCTCCGGGTGTGCGCGCTGTCGGCGATCTGCGGCTGCGCTGGGTCGGTCACTGCCTCCGCATCGAAGTGGAGCTGGAGGTCGACGCGCAGCTCACCCTCGCCGAGGCGCATCGCATCGCGCACGACGCCGAGCACCGCCTCTGGCACGAGCTGCCGCGACTCGGCGGCGCGCTCATCCACGCCCACCCGTCCGGAGCGCAAGAAGCGCACGAGCTGGTCGCGCACCATCGCTGACCAGGCGATACTCAACCCGAGATGATAGGCAAGCAAATACTTGCCTATAGTGGGCTTCGTGAGCGACGTGTTCAAAGCGCTGGCGGACCCCACCCGGCGGGCGATCCTCGACGAACTGGCTGACCATGACGGCCAGACCCTCTTCGAGATTTGCGCCCGACTGGCCGGAAAGCACGGCTCGGCGTCGTCCCGCCAGGCCATTTCCCAGCACCTCGACGTGCTGACGGGGGCGGGTCTGGTCGAGGCCCGGCGGGACGGTCGCTACAAGTTCCACCACCTCAACACAGGGCCACTGGCACACCTCGTGGACCGGTGGCTCAAACCAGAAGCGGAGGAGACCCCGTGAAGATCTACGTGACCAGCATCTTCGTCGACGACCAGCGAAAGGCGCTCAAGTTCTACACCGAGGTGCTCGGCTTCCAGAAGAAGCGCGACATCCCGCTCGGCGAAGCCAGCTGGCTGACGGTGGTCTCGCCGGAAGCTCCGGACGGCGTCGAGCTGCTCCTCGAGCCCGACAGCAACCCCGCCGCGAAGTCGTACAACGAAGCCCTGGTCAACGACGGAATCCCGGCCACCTCGTTCCAGGTCGACGACGTCCGCGCGGAGTTCGACCGCCTCACCGGCCTGGGCGTGCGCTTCACCCAGGAACCGCTCCAGATGGGCGACGTGACGACCGCGGTCTTCGACGACACCTGCGGCAACCTCATCCAGATCGTGCAGATGTGACTCGCGGGTTCCTGCGAACGAGCAGGGGCTGATGTTGCGAGTTATCTTCGAGCGCACCGCCTCGGCCGCAGGGAGGCTGCGATGAGCCGCGCCATCCGACACCGCAAATCCGCATGGGGAAGCATCGGGTTGGTCTGCGGTGCACTGGCATTGGCCGCCGCATGCGTTCCCCCTGGTCAGGAACCAGACAATAGCGGTGTCGGCACCCCTCCGCCGCCCTCGCCCGCGCCGCCCGTCACCGGCGGGGCGATCGTGGTCCAGGTCCACCAGGTGCCTGATTTGGGCGCGGCGGTGCTCACCGGTCCGGACGGTCGGACGGTGTACCTGTTCGACCAGGACGGGAAGTCGGAGCCCACCTGCCTCGAGCAGTGCGCGAGCGACTGGCCGCCGCTGACCACGACCGATCCACCGGTGGCTGGCGCGGAGGTGAACCAGGAACTGCTCTCGACCGCTCTGCGCCCGGATGGCAAGCAGCAGGTCGTCTACAACGGACATCCGCTGTACTACTACGTCGGCGACGACGTACCAGGCCAGACGAACGGTCAAGGCGTGTTCTCCGACGGGGGCTACTGGTACGCGTTGTCGCCCGCTGGCGATCGGATCTAGGCAGGCGCCGGTGGCCGGGCGATGGCGGTGAGGTGCATGGTGCTTGCGCCTGCTGTTCGGCCACCGGCACGTCCAGTTGGTGCGCGGCCTCGTTTCGACAGGACCAACGGCTCTGCCGAGACGAGGTCGGTGCGGTCCACGCTGAACAGGCCCGGGTGGCGGACGTTTTCCCGCCCGTGCGCGGACCGACGACCATCTCCTAGGAGCGAGCTCATGGCCACGCTCACCGCATGGAAGTTCCCTAGCAGCACTGGTGCTGAGGACGCCCTGCACACGCTGGAACGGCTTCAGAAGGAAGCGCTGATCAAGGTCCACGACGCGGCTGTGGTCTCCTGGCCCGAAGAAGGCAAGCGGCCGAAGACGCGGCACGACAAGCGTTTCGGTGGTGCTCTCGGCGGTGCGTTCTGGGGGCTGCTGTTCGGGATGATCTTCTTCATCCCGTTGCTCGGAGTTGCCACCGGCGCCGCCCTCGGCGCGGTCAGCATGCGGCACGTCGGCATCGACGACGACTTCGTCGACGCCGTGCGCGCCAAGATCACGCCGGGGACCTCGGGGCTGTTCGCCCTGACCTCGGACGCGGTTCCGGACAAGGTCGCGGATGCCTTCCACGGCGACCAGGCCGAACTCATCCACACCAACCTCTCCGGCGATCAGGAAGCGCAGCTGCGCGAGATCTTCGGAGGCGCTGACGCGGACTGAAGCCGGACAGGACGCGCGCAGGTCACCGGTCGGGTCTTTGTTCCCTGGAGCGAGGAATTCAGCACCTGCACGGTGGATTCACCGGAGCGAACCGGCGGTCGAACGGGGGAGTGCGGTCATGACAACGCATGGAGCAAGGCGTGCGCACACCGGCTGGGTGGGGTGGGCGTACTTCGCGGCCGCAGTCCTGCTGGTGGTCGGCATCATCCAGATCGTCAACGGTGTGATCGCCTTCGCCCACTCGGGGACCGTGCTCACGGCCTCCGGGACGGCGGTCCACGTCAGCTACGGGACGATCGGATGGAGCTACCTGATCATGGGGGCGGTCCTCGTCGCCACCGGGGTGGGGTTGTTCAGCGGGCTCACGTGGGCACGTGTGGTGGCGGTCGTGCTCGCGGCGATCAGCCTGCTGGCCAACATCGCTTTCTTCGCGGCGTACCCGCTCTGGTCAGCGGTGGTCATCGTGCTCGACGCGGTGGTGATCTACGCCTTGGTCGCGCACGGCAAGGAGATCAGCCGCCGGTAGGCGCGGGCTCCGGGGCAGCGGTGGAGGTGCGCTGTGAGCCTGCAGATACTGCCGCTGGCCATCACGATGATGGCCGGACCGCAGATCATGTCGGCGATCGTGCTCGTGACTGCCGAGCGTCCAGTGCGGGTGTCCGTGGCGTTCCTCATCGGAGTGGTCGTCGCGACTGTGCTAGGTGTGAGCGTTGCTGGTGGTCTGGCCGCCGTCCTCGGGGGCGCCGTTCCGATCGACGGCGAATCGCGCGAGGCCAGTGCGCTGGGCAAGGCCATCCAGATCGTGCTCATCGGGCTGTTGGCGCTCGCAGCGGTGAAGTCCTACCTCGGGCGGAAGACGGCTGAGCCGCCGAAATGGCTCGGAGCGCTGCTTTCGGCGACGCCGGCCACGGCGCTGAAGACGGGGCTGCTGGTCATCCTGGCGATGCCGTCGGACATCCTGGTGATGCTGACCGTCGGACTGAACCTGCAGCACAACAAGACCGGGTTGGTCGGCGCGATCCCGTTCGTGGCGGCGACCGCGTTCATCGCGGCGCTGCCGTTGCTGCTCTACCTGGTGCTGCACAAGCGCGCGATCAAGGTGATGCCGAAGGTCAGGGACTGGATGAACGCCCACAGCTGGCTGGTGAACATCATCGTCTGCCTGATCTTCATCGTGCTCGTCGCTTCCGGAGGCTGAGGGCGGCGCCACCGGGGGCGAGGGATTCGTCGAAGTGCCCCTCGCCCCGATGCGTCAGATGCGTTCGAAAGCTACGGCGATGCCTTGGCCGCCGCCGATGCACATCGTTTCGCCAACGGTGGCCATTTCAGCGTCCGTGCTGCTCAGTGTCGCTGGGCAGTCGTCGCATCCCGCTATTCCACGATCTCGGCCTTCTCGATGATCACGTCGTCCTGGGGGACGTCCTGGTGTCCGGCCTTGGAACCCGTGCGCACGCCCTTGATCGCGTCGACGACCCCCTGGCCCTCGATCACCTCGCCGAACACCGCGTAACCCCAGCCCTGCGGGTTCTTCCCGCTGTGGTTCAGGAAGTCGTTGTCCCCGACGTTGATGAAGAACTGAGCCGAGGCCGAGTGCGGGTCCATCGTCCGGGCCATCGCCACGGTGTACTCGTGGTTCTTCAGCCCGTTGTCGGCCTCGTTCTGGATGGGGCCGCGGGTGGGCTTCTGCGTCATGCCGGGTTCGAACCCGCCGCCCTGGATCATGAAGTTGTTGATCACGCGGTGGAAGATCGTGCCGTCGTAGTGGCCGTCCCGGACGTACTGCACGAAGTTCTCCACCGTCTGCGGTGCTTTCTCGGCGGTCAGCTGCAGAAGGATGTCGCCGTGATTCGTGGCCAAGCGGACCTTGGACATGGGCACCTCACTACCTGTGTGAATGGGGACGATCAACGCTGTCGAAGAGCGTAACCAGGGGCCGACCTTCGCGCTCAACGGGTGGGAGGGGGCCACGGCGGTTGCCTCGCCCATTGGAAGGGCGCCTTTCGCCGTGCATGGCGAAAGGCGCCCGTCGTCTCTCCGCGTCAGATGCGTTCGAAGACTGCCGCGAGGCCCTGACCGCCTCCGATGCACATGGTTTCGAGGCCGTAGCGGGCTTCTCGGCGGTGCATTTCGCGGGACAGGGTTGCCAGGATTCGGGCTCCGGTGGCGCCGATGGGGTGGCCCAGGGAGATGCCGGATCCGTTGACGTTGAGGCGGTCGAAGTCGGCCGGCTTGAACTCCCATTCGCGGGTGCAGGCCAGCACCTGCGCCGCGAACGCCTCGTTGAGCTCGATCAGGTCGACGTCGTCGAGGCCGATTCCGGCGCGCTGCAACGCCTTCGCCGTCGCCGGGACCGGGCCGATGCCCATGGTGCGTGGCGGGACGCCCGCCCGAGCCCAGGACACCAGTCGGACCAGCGGGCGCAAGCCGAGTTCGGCGGCGCGCTCCGGCGTGGTGACCACGCAGATCGCCGCCGCGTCGTTCTGGCCACTCGCGTTGCCCGCGGTGACCGTCGCTTCCGGATCCTTCTTGCCCAGAACGGGTTTCAGTGCCGACAAAGAGTCCATTGTGGTCTCGGGGCGGGGGTGTTCGTCGACCTCCACCACGGTGTCGCCCTTGCGGGAGCGCACCGTCACGGGCGCGATCTCGTCGGCGAACAGCCCGGCGCTCTGCGCGGCAGCCGCGCGCTGCTGCGAGCGCACGGACAGCTCGTCCTGCTCGGTGCGGGAGATCCCGTACTCGCGGCGCAGGTTCTCGGCGGTCTCCAGCATGCCGCCCGGGACCGGGTAGTTCGCGCCACCGGCGGTGACCCGACCTCGGGCCAGCGAGTCGTGCAGTTCCAGACCGCTGCCGCGGATGCCCCACCGGGCCTCGGTGGTGTAGAACGGCGCGCTGCTCATGCTCTCCGCGCCACCGGCTAGCACGACGTCGCTGACGCCGGTCTGCACCTGCATCGCGGCGTCGAGGACGGCCTGCAAGCCGGATCCGCAGCGGCGGTCGAGCTGGGTGCCGCCGACCTCGATCGGCAGTCCAGCGTCCAGCGCCGCCACCCGGCCGATCGCCGGGGCGTCGGAGGTGGGGTAGCCCTGGCCGAGGATCACCTCGTCGATCGCCGAGCCGTCGAGTCCGGTGCGCTCCAGCAGCGCCTTGATCACCGTCGAGGCCAGGTCGACGGCCGGAACCGTCTTGAACACCCCGCCGAACCGGCCGATCGGGGTCCGCAGCGGTTCGCAGATCACCGCTTCGCGCATCGCTTGCTCCTTCGGGTTCCGGACGGCTCGTTCCGCCGCCGCTCTCGTTCGTAGCACAGCGCCGTTGCGCATCGGAACACGTGGGGATTAAGTGCGATCGAGTATTACTGACAGGCCAATTCGGTATTGGACGCTCTTGGCGTGGGCGTGCGAAGGTGCGTTGAGGGCAACCTTGGCGGGAGGTCGACCATGCAGTGGGCGCAGCAGGTCAACGCGGTGCGGGTGATCGGCACCGGGGTGATGGGGCGCGGCATCGCGCAGATCGCCGCGGCGGCGGGCCTGACCGTGGAGCTCGCCGACGCGCGCACCGAGGCCGTGACCACCGCGGTCGACCAGATCGGCCGGATGTTCGACAAGCTGGCCGGCAAGGGCAAGATGACCGCCGAGCAGGCAGCCGCCGCGCGGGACCGGCTGCGGCCGGTGGACAGTCCGCTGGCGCCGACCGAGTGCGACCTGGTGATCGAGGCGGTCCGCGAGGACCTGGACACCAAGCGCGAGCTGTTCGCCGGGCTGGAGAAGATCTGCCCGGCGCACGCCGTGTTCGCCACCAACACCAGCTCGCTGCAGGTCACCTCTATCGCCACCGCGCTGAGCGACCCGAGCCGGCTGGCCGGTCTGCACTTCTTCAACCCGGTGCCGCTGATGCGCCTGGTCGAGGTGATCCCCGGGGCCCGGACCGCGGCGTGGATCCCCGACGCGCTGGTGGAGCTGGTGCAGCGGCTCGGCCACACACCGGTGCGCGCCACCGACACCCCCGGCTTCCTGGTCAACCACGCCGGCCGCGGGCTGGTCACCGAATCGCTGCAGATCCTCGCCGAGGGCCTGGCCTCCACCTCGGACATCGACCGGATCTGCCGCGACGTGCTGGGCCTTCGGATGGGCCCGTTCGAGCTGATGGACCTGACCGGGCTCGACGTCACCCACCCGGCGATGGAGAGCATCTGGTCCGGCTACTACGGCGACCCGCGGCTGCGCCCGTCGCCCATCACCCGCACCCGCCTGGAGGCCGGGCTGCTCGGCCGCAAGACAGGGGAGGGCTTCTACTCCTACCTCGACGGCGTCAAGCAGGAGGAACCCGAACCGCAGGCACCGGAATCGGTGGCGCACCCGGTCTGGTCGGACAGCGCCGACCTGCTCAACGCGCTGGAAAGCGCGGGCGTGCAGGTCGAGCGGGGTGCGGAACCCTCCGACGAGGCGGTCGTGCTGGTCACGCCGCACGGGCACAGCGCTGCGGGCGCCGCGCGGTCGGCTGACCTTCCTGTCGCGCGAGTGTGCGGTGTTGATCCGCTCAGCACGGAGGCTCGCTACGTCCTGTCCGTGAATCCGGCCTGCGACAAGGAGTTCGCGCGATCCGCTTGGGCCGCGCTGGCTGCGACCGGTCGCGCGGTGACGGTGGTGCGCGACAGCCCGGGCATGGTGGCGCAGCGGATCGTCGCCGCGATCGTCAACACCAGCTGCTTCATCGCCGAGCAGCGCTTGGCGAGTCCGGCCGACATCGACACCGCCGTGCGACTCGCGCTGGGCTACCCGCGCGGACCCCTGGAGTGGGGCCAGCACATCGGTCCGCGCCGGGTGCTGTCGATCCTGCGCACCTTGCACTCGGCGACCGGCGACCCGCGCTACCGCCCCAGCCGCTGGCTGGTCGAGCGCGCCGAGCTCGGCCTGGAACTCACCGAAACCGGCACCACCCCGCGAGACCTGCTCACCTGACGGATCGGGGCGCACGGCCCGTTCCTCGGGGTGCGAACGGACCGTTGACCTCACCTGTCGCCAAGCGAGCGAACGGACTTCTCGCGCCGTCTACCGGGGTGAGCAGTCCGTTCGCCGTGGTGAGCGCGCGACACCGACGAGCGAGAGGAAGATCGTGGACTTCGAACTGACCGACACCCAGACCGCGTTCAAGGAGATGGCGGCGCAGTTCGTCGACGCCGAGATCGTGCCGCACGTGCGCGAGTGGGACCGCCGCGAGGAGGTCGACCTGGCGATCGTGCGCAAGCTCGGCGAACTCGGGTTCCTCGGTCTCACGCTCCCCGAGGAGTACGGCGGGGTCGAGGCCGACATGGTCAGCTACGCGCGGGTCATCGAGGAGCTCGGGCGTGGTGATTCCTCGGTGCGCGGCATCGTGTCGGTGTCGTTGGGGCTGGTCAGCAAGTCCATCGCCACCTACGGCACCGAGGAGCAGAAGCAGCGCTGGCTGCCGATGCTGACCAGTGGCGAAGGGTTGGGATGCTTCGCGCTGACCGAACCCGATGCCGGTTCCGACCCGGGTTCGCTGACCACCCGCGCTCGCCGCGATGTGGGGGGCACCTCCCGCTCGGGAGACTGGGTGATCACTGGGCAGAAGATGTTCATCACCAACGGAACCTGGGCGAAGGTCGCGTTGCTGTTCGCACGGACCAGCGACGACGGTGGTCGGGGCATCACGGCTTTCCTGGTGCCCACAGATTCGCCAGGCTTCACCGCCAACACCGTGCACGGCAAGCTCGGCCTGCGCGGCCAGGCCACCGCTGAGTTGGTGCTCGACGAGGTGCGGGTGCCGGATTCGGCGCGGCTCGGCGAGGTCGGCAAGGGGCTGGGCATCGCGCTGGGTGCGCTGACCAAGGGCCGGATCTCGGTTGCAGCAGGCGCGGTCGGAGTCGCGCAGGCGGCGTTGAGCGCTGCGACCCGGTACGCGGGGGAGCGCGTGCAGTTCGGCAAGCCGATCGCGTCCCGGCAGCTGGTGCAGGAGCTCCTCGCGGATTCCGCGGTGGAGGTCGAGGCGGCACGGCTGTTGACCCTGCGCGCGGCGGCGATGGCCGAGCGCGGTGTGTCCCGGGAGGCGCTGACCAAGGCGTCGTCGATGGCGAAGCTGCACGCGAGCGAGACCGCGGTCAAGGTGGCCAACAACGCGCTGCAGGTCTTCGGCGGTTACGGCTTCATCGACGAGTACCCGGTGGGCAAGTACCTCCGCGACGCCCGGGTGCTGACCCTTTACGAGGGCACCAGCCAGGTGCAGAAGCTGATCATCGGCCGGTCCCTCACCGGCGTCGACGCGCTGACCTGATCGCCGGCAGGTCCCACGAAAACGGGCAGACATGCGCGCTGACCAGGACGAATGCGTGCGCCTACCAGTCGTGTTCGGTGGTGACAAGTCCCAGTTGTGGGGTATGGACGGTGTTTCTCCCCGGTAGCTAGCGTGGCCCGCAATTGGAAACTAAGTTTCCGATTTCTCCGCCGCCAGAATCGCCTTCAACCGAGGAGATGCTGATGAGGTGGCAGAACGCTGTCCGCGCGGTGGCCATCGCCGCGACTCTACTCGTGACCGGCACCGCGGCCCAGGCCGCCGCGCCCAGCGCGACGAATCCTGCCGAGCTGACTCCCGTTGCGCAGAACGGAGTTCTGTCCGTGTGCGGGATGAAGCTGTGCAACAGCACCGGTGCGCCGGTCCAGCTGCGGGGGATGAGCACGCACGGTCTGCAGTGGTACAGCCAGTGCGTCAACGACGAATCGCTGGACGCGTTGGCCCAGGACTGGCAGGCCGATGTGCTGCGGATCTCCATGTACATCCAGGAAGGCGGCTACGAGGACGACCCGGCGAAGTTCACCGAGATGGTGAACAACTACGTCGACGACGCCACCGAGCGCGGCATGTACGCGATCATCGACTGGCACATGCTCGACCCGGGCGACCCGAACTTCAACCTGGACCGGGCCAAGACGTTCTTCACCGAAGTGGCCCAGCGCCACAAGGACAAGCCGAACGTGCTCTACGAGATCGCCAACGAGCCCAGCGGCGTCGAGTGGAACGAGATCAAGAGCTACGCCGAAGAGCTGATCCCGGTGATCCGCGAGCAGGACCCGGACTCGGTGATCCTGGTCGGCACCCGCGCCTGGTCGTCGCTGGGCGTGTCCGAGGACGCCGATGAGAAGGAAATCGTCGACAACCCGGTCAACGCCGACAACATCATGTACACCTTCCACTTCTACGCGGCCTCGCACGGCGACGAGTACCTGGACACGCTCGCGCGCGCGGCTGACGAACTGCCGATGTTCGTCACCGAATTCGGGACGCAGGAGGCCACCGGTGACGGTGGCAACGACTTCGACATGGCGCAGCGCTACATCGACCTGATGGCCGAGAAGAACATCAGCTGGACCAACTGGAACTACTCCGATGACTCCCGCTCCGGCGCGGTGTTCAAGGAAGGCACCTGCGACGCCGGACCGTACCCCGGCACCGACCAGCTCAAGCCCGCCGGCGAGTGGGTGCGCGAGCGGGTCCGGTGATCGGGATGCGACGACTGCTCAGCGCGGGCGTCGCGGTCGGCGCGGCAATGCTCTTGTCGGGCTCGGCTCTGCTGTCCCCGTCGACGTCCTGGGAAGCTGATACTTCGCGCGGCACTTCGGTTTTCGAGGGCATCGAGAAGAAACCCGGCAGCGTCGACGTGGTGGACGACCCGAAGGGCGAGCACGGATCGGTGTACCGGCTGCACACCTCCGGGGAGCAGCAGGGCTCGGAGCGGGTCCGCGTGGAGACGCGCGGACACCGCACCACCGACGGCGGACGACTGCGGTTCACCGAAGGCGACACCTACTACATCGGCTGGCAGTCGATGTGGGATCCGCTGCCGACGGCCGACAAGGAGTGGGTGGTGCTGTGGCAGCTCAAGGACTACGGGGCCGGCGCCGCCACGCCGCCGCTGTCGTTGCGCGCCCGGGGCGACGTGCTCGACCTGGAGTACAACGACCCGGACCTGAAGACCACGCGGCTGTGGGAGATCCCGATGCCGAGGAAGAGCTGGAACAGCTTCGTCGTCGGCGTCCGCGTCTCCAGCGACCCGAGCGAGGGCTGGGTCCGGTTCTGGTACAACGGCGAGGAACAACTCCTCAGTGGACAGAACCAGTTCCTCGGCGCCACCCTCCGCGCGGACTTCGTGACCGACAAGTGGGGTGTGTACCGCTCCGACGGTGTGAAGGGTGAGGCGACCGCCTACCTCACCAGCGCGAAGATCGGCCCCAGCTACGCCGATGTTGCACCCTAAAAAGATTGGTCCAGGGTGAGGACGGTGAACGAGAAACCCAGGTAGTCCTATTGCCGCCGGCCAGAAGGTGGTGACGTCTGTCGATTTTGCCTAAAACTGGTTCGCCACCCAACCGCATGCTTCCGTCGAAAACGCGGCCAGTTTTAGGCGAAATCGACTCGCGCTGCAAGCAGCCGCCTGCCGCATTGAACATAGGAGCAACCCATTTCCAACTGCACTCCTGCGTTGGGTCGTCCACATCTATCGATGCTGTTGGTGTGGCATGGCATCGGTCGACCCAGCGGGTATGGCAGGTGGGAAATTGGCATGGCCAGAAGCTTTTGCGGCGTAACGACTTTAACGCGAAAAGATCGGGTGCACATTGTACTGAGAATCGCCCGGGTGGGGGCCCGCCCCCGCCGCCAGACCTGAGCGGACCCCCGGTTGTTGGACGCGAATTCCGCGTCTCTTCCCGGACTTCGATTCTGAAACTAGGGCAGTCCGAGAACGCTGTCAAGACATGTTTCTTCGGCTCAAGAATGTGAATTCCGGTGAACCCATTGGCAAATCGGCGAGGGAGAACATCCATGTTGGACGATGATCTGATCTGTCATCTGTTCGCCGTTGAATCGAGGCAGCCGACCGATCGAGCGAATTGTCCAATGAGGACACCAGATGCACGCGAGGATGCACGAGTGGGACGCTGAGGCGCAACGGCAAAACCGGGTCCTCGCTGTCAGCGGGGACCCGGTGGGGGACGGTCCGAGGATCGGTCAGCTGTTGGCTTCGCGGAGCGTGCGCATCGCTTCGGCCAGCGCGGCCGAGTCGGCTTCGCCCAGGGGTGCCAGGACGTGTCGGCGCAGGACCTCGGCGGCGGACTTGCGGGAGCGCTGCGCGATGTCCAGGCCGTGGTCGGTGAGGGCCGCGTAGGTGACGCGGCGGTCGTTCGCGCACGGTTCGCGGCGGATCAGGTCGGCCTTGACCATGCGGTCGGCGACCTTGGTGAAGCCGCCGCTGCTGAGCGCGGCCTCGTGCGCGAGCTTGGTCATCGGCATCCGGTGCTCGGGGGAGCGCACCAGTCGCAGCAGGATGTCGAAGGAGGCCGGGGCGAGGTCGAACTCCTCGGTGATCGCAGCGGCCAGCTTGCCCTGGGTGACGTGGTAGCCCTCGATGACGAGACCCCACCAGGTGATGATCTCGTCGTCGTCGGTGCACGGGTCAGGGCGGGTACTGCTCAAGGCATTGCTCCTCGGGAAACGGGTGTAGCTTCGACCATTCTACCCCGAAAAGCTTCGAGCGAAAGTCTCTTGCCTGGAAGAGGCAGCCGGGCGTTGCGGATCAGTGTTCGACGGACCTGGTATCGATGATCCGACCTTCGTCGTCCAGCGGCGCCACGCGGTAGCCAACCCCCGAATACGCGTCGACATCCTCCGCGTCGAAATATGCGGGCACCACGTAATCGGGCGCAACAGCTCGACGCTCAACCTCGGTCCACCCCTCATCGGTGTGGTAGCAGGCCTGGATCGAGAGCATGGCTGGGATCGGCGGGCGCTGTCGCAGCACGTGGCGGCGCTGGAGAAGGCTGGCTACGTGCGGGTCACCAAGGGGCGGGTCGGCCGCCGCGCGAGAACCTGGCTCGCCCTGACCGGCAACGGGAAGCAGGCCTTCGCGCGCCACCTCGCGGTGCTCAACCAGATCGCCGCCGAACCGCCCCGCCCACCGGAGGAGGAATGACGCCCGGCCAGTGAGGAGAAGCAGATCAGGTGGTGCGACAGTGGCATCCACTGTGGACTGTTCTGGCCATGCCTCGGGAATGTGCCGTCTTCTCGGTTCAGCGGGAAGGGAGGGCGATGGCGGTGACGATCAGGTCGTTGTCGACCAGCCAGCCGCCGGTGAACTCCGTCAGCGCGTTGCCGTTGCGGTCCGTTCCCGACTTGAGCAGGTGGGCGGTGAACGTGCCGTCGAGGCGCAGGTCGAGGCGGGCGTCTTCGAAGCCCAGCCACTCGTGGGTGATCGGGTACCAGGTCTTGTAGACGGTTTCCTTGCAGCTGAACAGGATCCGGTCCCAGCGGAGCTCAGGACGTGCAGCGGAAAGCTCAGCCACCTGGGAGCGTTCGGATGGGAGTGACACGACGTCGAGCACACCCTTGGGGAGCGCTTCGTGCGGTTCGGCGTCGACGCCGAGCGAGTGCACCTTCGCCTGGTGCGCGACGACCGCCGCTCGATAGCCCGAGCAGTGCGTGATGCTGCCGATGGTTCCCGCGGGCCACTGCGGCGCTCTGCGCTCGTCGGCCACCAGTGGTTCCGGCGCGACGCCGATGCGGCTCAGCGCCTGGCGCGCGCACCAGCGGCCGGTCGTGAACTCCCGGCGGCGCTTGCCCACCGCGCGCGCGATGATCGCTTCTTCCTCCGGGAAGAGCTCCACGTCGGACGGGTCGGTGAAGGTCTCGACGCAGCTGACCTCGGACGGCAGCAGTCGCTCGATCACGCGCGGTCACCTGCTGCGGAATGCACCTGCCACATCACTGATCCCATTCCGCTTAAGCCCGCTGCGCGATCCGGACGGCGTCCCTGACGACACGAGGTTACGTCGACCTCGTTCGACTGTGGGGGAGAGGTTGTGCGCGGGGGTGGGAGTGGGGTTGTCTCGGGGCACCGGTTGTACGAGGAAGGACGCAGATGACCCAGCACGACGCTTTCCACCCGGACCTGTCGACGTCGGTGCCCGACGAGCAGCGCGCCTCGCTGCGCACCCGGCTGCACCACGTCCGGGCTGCCGACCTGGACAAGAACACCGCGCAGACCGAGGGCATGCGGCGGCTGGCCGCGATCAGCGGTGACCTGGTCGGTTCGGAGCGGATCTGGATGGGTGAGACCCACGTGGCCCCGTCGACGGCCTCGGACAACCACCACCACGGCGAGTCGGAAACGGCGATCCACGTGGTCAGCGGCAACCCGGAGTTCGTGTTCCACGACGGTGCCGAGGAGGTCCGGATCAAGACCGGCCCGGGCGACTACATCTTCGTCCCGCCCTACGTCCCCCACCGCGAGGAGAACCCGGACCCGGACAACCCGGCGGTGGTGGTGATCGCCCGCAGCACCCAGGAAGCGATCGTGGTCAACCTCCCCGAGCTCTACCGCCTCGACCCGGAGGGCTGACCAGCCACGATGTCTTCGACGCCACGATCGGCCTGCTCTCCGGCCGACTCGCAGCGACGCTGCGGCGCAGCCGCAGGGTCGCGCGCGGGCTCAACATCTTCAGCGGCACGGTCTTCGCCGGACTCGCCATCCGCCTCGTCGCTGTCCCGTAGCAACCTGCTGCGCGATGGTCTCGGCCGGAGGTCCGCCGATCGTGGGGACGTGCCGCGGTCCGGGAATGGGGGTTCCGGGTGGCGTGTTGCTCGTGGGCATGTCGAAGGAGAATGTTGAGCTCAGCCCCACGAGTTGGGTGCAGGAGCAGACGAAGAAGGTCCTCGAGACCGGGACCACCGAGGGCATCAAGATCCAAGGGGCGCCGATCGTGCTGATGACGTTGCGCGGCGCGAAGACCGGCAAGCTGCGCTACACCCCGGTGATGCGGGTGGAGCACGACGGCAGGTACGCGGTCGTGGCGTCCAAGGGCGGTGCCCCTGAACACCCGACCTGGTACCACAACATCAAGGCGCACCCCGAGTTCCGGCTGCAGGACGGAATCGTGACGAAGGACTTCGTCGCGCGCGAGGTCGAGGGCGCGGAGCGGGCCGAGTGGTGGGAACGGGCCGTCGCGGCATACCCGGCCTACGCCGAATACCAGGAGAAGACCGACCGGAAGATCCCGGTGTTCGTCCTCGAACTGAAGTGACCGCCAGCCCCGGAGGCCCGGCAATGCGGGTCTCCGGGCAAGCACTCAACCTCACTCGGTCGGTTCAGCCACGCTGAACATTCGGTCGAAGGCGGTCGAGTACGCCTCGACCATGGCGGGCTGGTGCAGGGTGAGGGTGGACTCGTCGTTGCGGCGCAGCGACGTGTGCGTCCAGTTCTGGCTACCGGTGCTCACCCAGCCGGCGGCAGCGCCGTTG
This sequence comes from Saccharopolyspora sp. NPDC002376, assembly GCF_053593195.1. Classification (NCBI taxonomy): domain Bacteria; kingdom Bacillati; phylum Actinomycetota; class Actinomycetes; order Pseudonocardiales; family Pseudonocardiaceae; genus Saccharopolyspora; species Saccharopolyspora sp. NPDC002376. The sequence continues at coordinate 53,587 of NZ_JBSFBZ010000026.1, read as the reverse complement.
CGGCCGTGATCGACCACGACGTACTTGGAGTGGACCTTGCCGGGCAGGGTGGCGTCGCCCTTCAGCGTGCGGACCTCGATGGCGGGCGTGGTATCGAGCAGCGCCTGCCCCTTCGGCTCAACACCGCCGTGGACGATCCGGACCTCGCAACCGTCGTTGGACAGGCGGACGAGCTGTGCCATCGCGGCCAGCCGGCTGTCGTCGATCTCGGACATCCCCACACCGATCCGGGTGGTCGGCGTGCAGTGGACACCTGCCAGCTGCTCTACGACGGGGTCGCCCTCGGGCACCGGTGAGAAGTACACGTCGACCGGGCCGCCGGGCATGCCGGTGTGGATGATTCCCGCCGTGGCGGACGTGCGCTCCTCCGCGGCGAGTTCGGTGAAGTACTGGTCGTACACGCGGTAGAGCTGCGGGTTGCCGTGCAGGACGACGGCGTTGTTCCAGTAGGTCTTCGAGTTGACGTCGGTGAGGTTGGCCGAGGACTGCATCACCACGTTCTGCTGTCCAGCCGTCTCGGAGAACAGCGCGAACTTGTTGTGGTTCCCCTTGGTGCCCAGGCAGGAGGAGGTGTTGCCCTCCGGCGAGACGTTGCTGCACACGTGCAGCCAGGAGGACTGATCCTCATCGGTGCCGAGCTCCTCCCGGATGGCCTGCGCCGGAGGTTTGTCGACCTGCCAGCCGTCGAGCACCATCTGGATCTGGACCCCGCGACGGTGGGCGTCGCCGAGCACCTCGGCGAAGTCGGCTCCCGCCTTGCCGCTCACCACGAAGTGGCCGATCCGGATCCGGGATCCGGCCGGTGCCTGCTTGATGAGCGAGCAGAGCCGGCTCATGATCGCCGTCGGTTCACCGTTCGCGGGTTCGTTGAACACGGCCGCGGTTCGCACGGGTGTTTCCTGGGCGTTCGAGCAAGCCTTCATCGGATCGACGTCCACAGTGGACGAAGGCGCGGTAAGCTCGTCCGGGGTTGCCGCAGCGGCGGAGAAGCCGCCGATTCCAGTGGCTGCGACGGCTAATCCGGTGGACAGACACAACATCTTGATGCGCAACACGCGTACTCCTTGGTGGGTGCGGTTTCGGGGCGGGAAGGGACACCCCTGAATCAATGCGGTCTCATCTGCGAATAGCGACTTCGGAGCGCTGTCCGCGCAAGTGCTCCGGCTCCACGAACAGCAGAGCGCCGAGCGTGGAGAGCAGGCAGAGCGCCACGCACAGCAGGACGATGCTCCAGTACCCGGCGGTCCACTCGCTCAGCTGCGCCCCGACGAGTGGCAGGCAGCCGCCGACCACCGCGCCGACCAGTTCGCGGCTGAAGGTGACTCCGATGTAGCGGTACCGCACGTCGAAGAGCTCGGAGAGCATCGTCGCCTGGGAGGCGAGGGTGAGGTCGTTGCAGAGCGTGAACACGAGGACGAAGGCCGCCCACACCAGCACCGGGGTGCCGGTGTCGAGCATGACGAAGAACGGGTAGAACATCACCGCGCCGGCCACTGAACCGGCGATCATCACCGGACGTCGGCCGAACCGGTCGCACAGCCAGCCCGCGGTGGGCACGGTCACCAGCTTGACCAGATTGGCGATGACGATGCCGCCGAGCCCGATCCACGTCGGTGCGCCGACGTTGTTGGCCAGGTAGGTCAGCGCGTAGACCGACGGCAGGTAGCTGATGACGTTCGGCGCGACGCTGATGAGCATGCCGGTGAGGACCTGGCGGCGGGAGGTCGTCAGCAGGTCGCGCAGCGGAGTGCGGGAGACGCGGTCGTCTTGCTTGGCTTCGTCGAATTCGGGGCTGTCGGAGATCTTCAGGCGGATGAGCAGGCCGGCGACCCCGATGAGGCAGCTGATCAGGAAGGGAATCCGCCAGCCGAAGGCGAGGAACTGCGCCTCGGACATGACCGCGGAGGTCAGGGCGAAGACGCCCGTGGCGATCAGCGCGCCGACCGCGTTGCCGAGCGTCGGGGCGCTCGCGTTCAGGCCGCGCGAGCGGCGGTCAGCGTGCTCGGGCGAGAGCAGCATCGCGCCGGCATACTCGCCGCCCGCGCCGATGCCCTGCAGGACGCGTAGGGCGATGAGCAGGGCGGGCGCGGCGACGCCGATGCTCGCGTAGCTGGGCAGGCAGCCGATCAGCGTTGACGAGGCCGCCATCAGCAACAGCGTCAGGAACAGCATCGTCCGGCGCCCGATGCGGTCGCCCATGATGCCGATGAGCACGCCCCCGACCGGACGCGCGAGGAATCCGACCGCGAAGGTCGCCAGCGAGGACAACGTGGCGGCGAAGCCGTCGCCCGCTGGGAAGAACACGACCGGGAACACGAGCGCGGCCGCGGTCCCGTAGAGGGAGAAGTCGTACCACTCCAGAGCTGTGCCGATCGTCGAAGCGACCGTCGCTCGGCTTATTCGTCGTGTCATCGATGACCTCGCTTGTTGCCCGGGCACGACGTGGAGCTGTCCAAGTTCAACCCGCTCCCTCGCGTCGTCTGCTTCGACAAGTTCGACTCGAGCACGCACGGGTGGACGGAGCTGCTCGGCAACTACGACGGCACCGGAGATCTCGACACCGTCGACGACCACATGTGGGACTTCCGCCCGCCGCAGCTGTCCACGTGCTCGTTCTTCGACGTCGGCACGCACGGCACCTTGAGCGGTAACTACGCGCTCAAGCTCGCCACCCGCCCGCACAAGGGGCACACCGCGGTCGCCATCCGCCGGCTGACGATGGCCGGTCGGGGACTGGTGCAGATCGAGACCCACTTCGCGTTCAAGGCCGAGGCGAACGTCGGCGCGCCGCGGCAGGCAGCGCAAGGGGTGAGCTGGGACGGCAACCGCCACCCCTCGGAGGCGGAGTTCGGCGCGTTCACCGTGGCGACCGACATCTGCTCGGACGGGGGGGTGCGCTACCACAACGTCGCGCGCTACCAGAACACCGACCTGGACAACGAGATGACGAACCGGTGGATGTATCCCACCGTGCCCGAGCCGACCCCGCGGGATCACTTCGAGGGCAAGTTCGCGCTGCCCTACGCCAGCGACTTCACCGCACCGGACCCGAACGACTGGCGCTACTTCGGCGAGCCCCTCGAGCTGTGCGTCAACGAGGTGCCGACCAAGATCAACTGGCACTACCTGCGCTGGCAGATCGACACCGAATCCAGGACCAACGTCGAGCTGCAGATCAACGACCGGGTCATGGACATGCGCGACGTCCCGGTCCCGGTGTACCCGGATCGGTACCGGACGCTGGACAACCTGCTGAACTTCTACTTCTCGGTGCGAACCCACGCCGACGTCCGGAACTTCCTGTTCCTGGACTCGGTCCTCATCTCGGCGGACTGGTGACATGCTCACGATGCGATCGACGACGACGGCGGTTCTGGAGCGCAAGGCGAAGGTGCGCACGTCGTTCACCACGGAACCCTACGAACTGCCTTGGGCGAGCGAAGCGCGCTTCTTCGTGCACGCGCTCGAATTCGACGGCGCCGATACGGGTTTGGAGTTCACCACGCAGATCTCGCCGGACGGCCTGCACTGGTGCGACCTCGACGACGTCGAGCACCGGGTGGACTCGGTCGGCGTCACCAGCTGGCTGGTCACCGGGTTCGGGCAGTGGCTGCGGCTAAGCTGTCGCGTAGTCGGCCCGGAGCCCGCTGCGACGGTGCGGATCTACCTGGTCGGCAAGAGCTGATCAGCGGACACCGTTAGGCGTTGGGGAGTTCATGGTTCGTTCGCGTCGCGTGACGCTGCAGGACGTTGCTGACGAGGTCGGTCTGTCGGTCAACACGATCTCGCGGGCGCTGGCGGGCAAGAGCCAGGTCAGCGAACGGACCCGCAACGCCATCCGAGCCGAGGCCGACCGGCTCGGCTATGTCCCGAACAGCCACGCCCGTTCGCTCGTGTCCGGCCGCACGATGGTCATCGGCCTGGTCATCACCAACCCGTCCAACCCGTTCTACGCCGCGCTGATCTCGGCCGTGGAGCAGCGCTGCCGCAAGTCCGGCTATTCGGTGCTGCTGGTGGTCACCGAGGAGTCGGAGGAGAACGAGGAGGGCGCGGTCCAGCAACTGATGACCTACGGCGTCGACGGGGTCATCGGGATTCCGGTGCAGGACAAGGGGGACAGCTGGTCCCGGCTGGCGACCGCGAAGATTCCCGTGGTCTTCGTCAGCCGGGACATCCCCGAGTTCGGCTTCGACTTCGTGGGCATCGACGCCGGGGCCGGCGTCGCGGACGCGGTCGAGCGGTTCTCCGCAGGAATCGACCGGGCGTGGCTGTTCGAGGAAGACCTGCGGATCAGCACGACGGAGGCGCGGATCGCCGGGTTCCGACGCGCGCTGGACTCCGCGGACATCGACCAACAGCGCTCGCTGGTGATCAAGGTGCAGACCCGGCGCACGGCGGGCGCAAGCCTGCCGTGGCGACCGGACGACGCCCACCAGATGGCGGCGAACCTGATCACCGCGCAGAACCACCCGGACCTCATCGTCGCGGGCAATGACTACTTCGCGCTGGGCATCCTCAAAGCCCTGCGGGAATGCGGCCTGACCGTGCCGGACGACGTGCTGGTCGTCGGCTACGGCGACCACCCGTTCGCGGCGTACCTGGAACCGGCCTTGACCACGCTCCGGCTGCCCGCCGAGGAAGTGGGCGCGACCGCCGTGGATTACCTCTTCGAGCGCATCGCCGATCCGGCAGGCCGGCGGAAGACCCAGTTGCTCCGCCCCGAGCTGATGGAGCGCGATTCAACCCGGCGTCCGTGACCCGCTCAGGTCCGCCGGGTTGTTCGACGACTGTCACCGGGCTGATCAATTAGCCAGTGGCGTCCCCAGGCGGGCGGGGCTTCGTCGGTGGGAGCTCACTCGGACTGGCTCTGCGGGGCCCTCGGGGAGGCGATCCGGTCGAAGTGGTCGGCGAGCCGACGTCGGCTGGCGGTGTCGCCGAAGCCGCGGCGCAGCAGCGGAGCGAAGGCGTCGCGCAGCACGAGCCGGGTGATCAGGCGTTGCGCATTGACGGAAACGTGTTCAGGTCACTTCGCGGCGGCGGTGTCCTGCTTGCGAGCAACGGTGGCGGCGAGGAGTTCGTAGGCCTGGTGCTCGGTGTCGAGGACTTCCCGGGTGCGGGGGTTTCGGTGCCAGATCTCGCCGTCGGCGACCGCGTGGGCGTTCCGGAGGGTGAAGACCGCGCGCGTGAGGCGGGCGCGGGCGTCGTCCACAGTGGACTCCTCCGCCTCGTACAGGTGCTGTTGGGCTTCGCGGCATTCGGCGAGGGCCGCGTTCAGGCGGCGGTTGGACTGGCGGTTGATCAGGGTCAGGCTCACCGCCGCTGCGATCAACGCGCCGAGGACCGTCGTGGAGATGCGCTCGACGATCAGCTCGTTGTGCGTCGTCGGGTTGCTCAGCGAGGCCAGGCCGAGGGCCAGGGGAGTGACGAACACCAGGCCCAGCGCGTAGTTGGACTGGACGAACAGCTCGGCGATCAGTTGGCAGACGACCACCAGGACCATGATCGCCAGCGGGCTTGGGTGGAAGCCGAACATGGCGAACGCGACCACCGCCCCGGCGAGGGTGCCGGTCATGCGCTGGACCGTGCGGTGCCAGGTGGCCGTGGCGTTGGTCGACTGCAGGACCGCGCTGGCCGACACGACCGCCCAGTAGGCGTGGTCGAGGCCCACCGCGATGGTGATCAGCCCGGCGAGCAGGCAGGCGATCAGCATCCGTCCGGCGTTCGGCAGGAACGGGGAGATCCGGGACCGCAGTGTCGGTTGGGACTGCGATCGGGGGGTGTGCAGTTTCGACTGGAACTGCGGCTCCGGGATCCGGCTGCGGTGGAGCTTGCGGGCGAGGTCTCGGAGGTGGTCCGCCTCGGCGGGGTGGTGGAGCAGGTGCTCGGCGTCGGCCAGGTGTGCGCGGAGAGAAGCGACGGCGCGCCCGTTGCCGCGCAGGGTCGTTGACGCCCGGTGCACCGCGAGGTGCGCGCGGTGGCGGGTGGCCGGGTTCGGTGTTTCGAGGTGATCGGCGACCGCGACGAGCGCGCGAGCAGTGGCGATGCGGTGCGGGCCGGTCGGGTGCAGGAGGTTGCCGAGCAGGCTCAACGCCACGGAGAACGCAGCGGATACCGCCATGACACCCATGTGCGGGCCGATGGCCGACAAGTCGTGGGCGGAGTAGGCGGCGGCGCCGGCCGCGAAGACGAACATCAGGCCGCCGGGTGGGCCGAAGCCCAGCACGTCGGAGGCCAGCTTGCCCAGCGTCGCGATCGCCGTGAGCACCAGGACCCCGATGAGTTCGTTGCCGGTGGCGGCGGCGATCATCGATGCTGTGGCCACGCTCACGACCAGGCCCAGCGCGATGAGCGGGAGCAGGCGCGCCCGCCGGGACCAGGTGTCGATCCGGCAGTACAACGAGGTGAACGCGCCGAACGCGGCGAAGGGCACCAGATCCAGGCGTCCGATCGTCGCCAGCAGGGCGATCGGGGCGCCGAACGACAGCCCGATCCTCAGCGCTGGGACCGTCACACCCCCGACAACTCGGGTGAACCGCAGTGCGTCGCGGACGCGCAGGGTTCGGCGCAGGCGGGATAAGGCGGATTCGGGCTCGGCGTGGTCGGGGAGAACGTTCACTAGTAAAATATTACCAGATGGTTTACTCGTGAAGGAGTCACGTTGGACGACGCGGTCGGACGGATCTGCGCGCAGTGGCGCGAGCAGCGGCCGGACCTCGACGTGTCCCCGGTCGACGTGATCGGCCGGGTGCGACGGCTCGGTGCGCTGACCAACCACCTCACCGACGCGGCGTTCGCCGAGGTGGGCGTGTCGCGGATGGAGTTCGAGGTGCTCAGCGCGCTGCGCCGGGCCGGGGGAGGGCTGCGGCCCAGCCAGCTCACCAAGGAGACGCTGTCCTCCGGGGCGGCCACCACCAAGCGCCTCGCCCGGCTGGAGGCAGAAGGGCTGATCAGTCGCACCGCCTCCCAGCGCGACCGCCGGGAGATCGACGTGCACCTCACCGAGCGCGGTCGGGAACTGATCGACTGGCTGTTCCCGGAGCAGCTCGAGCGGGAGCGGCAGATGCTCGAGCCGTTGGACGACGACGAGCGCGAGCAGTTGACGGCGCTGCTGATCAAGCTGCTGGGATCGCTCGACGGGAAGGTGTGGTGACCGGCGGTTCCCGGCGAGCCGTCTCCTGGGGCGAACGTTCGGTGCGATAGAGTTTTCCGGTTCTGCAACGGGAATTTCCCGCGACCTGGCGAACGCGGCGTGATCGACCGATCACGCATCGGTGATCGACGTCGGTCGCCCGATCGAGAGGACCCAGTTTGGCCACGGTGCAGTTCAAGTCCGGCCATCCTGCGCTTGACCTCGGTGAACTTCCAGACCGCCTGCGCGACTTCGTGACGCGGCGTTCGCGCGCCATCATCGCGGTGTCGGTGCCGCTGCTGGTCGTGTCCTTCGTGCTGCTGCTCGTCATGCGCAGAGCCGGGCTGGACCACAACTCGGCCATCGACTACCAGGTCTACCGGTGGGCGGTGCACACCTGGCTGTCCGGCGGCGACATCATGAACAGCGCCCCGACGGTCAGCATCGGGCGCGTCCTGCCCTGGGTGTACCCGCCGTTCGCGCTGATACCGCTGCTGCCGTTCGCGCTGCTGCCGTTCGTCGCCGGGTTGGCCGCGCTGTACGTGGTCGACATGCTCGCCATCGGCGCGGCGCTGTACCTGGTCACGCGGCACCTATGGCCGGCCGTCGAGCGGCGCGGCGCGTTCGCCGTGGCGATTGCGGTGCTGCCCTGGACGCTGTTCCTGGAGCCGGTCTACGCCTCGTTCGGGCTCGGCCAGATCAACATCGCGCTGATGGGTCTGGTCATCGTCGACTGCCTGACGCCAAATCCGCGCTGGCCGCGCGGTCTGCTGATCGGCATCGCCGCGGCGATCAAGCTGACGCCTGCCGCTTTCCTGCTGTTCCTCCTGTTCCGCAAGGAGTTCCGCGCTGCGGTGACCGCCGTGGTGACTGCCGCTTTTGGCACCTTGGTGGGTTTCGCGCTGAACTACCAGGCTTCGGTGGAGTACTGGTTCGGCAAGGGCCCGGCGCACGGCGTGAGCGGATCCGCCTTCCACACCAACCAGTCGATCATGGGTGGACTGGCCCGCCTGGAGCTGGCGCCGTCGGTGCAGAACGGGCTGTGGCTGCTGCTTTCGCTGGCTTGCGCGGCGGTGGTGGCCTACGCGGTTCGCCGCACCGAACCGGCGCTGGCGGTGGTGGCCAACGGGCTGCTCGCGCTGCTGGTCTCGCCGACGTCGTGGTCGGACCACTGGGTGTGGTGCGCCCCTGCTCTGCTGGTGATGCTCGGCTACTCCGTTCGGCTGCGCAGCGTTGGCTGGTTCGCCATCACCGTGCTGAGCTCGGTGACCGTGCTGGCGGCCGTGTTCAAATCGTTGCCCGCCGGTCCGCCGTGGACTCCGCTGGAGCACTTCTTCGGCAATCCGTACCTGTTGCTCGGATTGCTGCTGTTGGCACTGCTCGGTCTGTTCGTCCGGAATCGCACGATCGCGAGCGCTCCCGAGGATCCCTCGGCGCTCGTCGGTGACGAGGTCCGGCCGGAGTCCCGCTGAGGTCTTGAGCTTCCGGAAAGCGGCTGGATCACCAGCCGTTTTCCGGAATGCGAAGCCATTGGGCAATCGGGTGAATTCGCCTCGACGGCCTGTGAAAATGCCCGTTCTGAAACGAATCCGAGGCCGCCGCGCGACGCTTCGCCGTTGCCGCAAGCAGATCGTGAACAACGCCACTTGTGGCGCTCGGCAGTCGCGTATGGATAGTGTCGTAGTGCAGAATCCCCTGCACTCGCAGGGATGTGACAGCGTCGTCCCAGCTCCTGGGAGTCGCGAAACTTTCGCTTAATTTCGCGTTACTTGACGGTAGCCTTCAGCGCACTCGAAATGTAGAGTTCCTCAAACTGACCAAGAGTGCAATGGCGCATCCTTTTGTCAGTGCCCCCAAAGGTTCTTGCGGCTCCGCCGTGGGTCAGTCATGCCCGGATGCGGATCGCGGCCTGGCGACGGGAGGTACGATGCCCCTTTCTCACCATGCAAGAAGCTTGGCGCAACGCAGCGCCGCCGCCGATGGTCTTTACGACCCGGCCAACGAACACGACGCGTGCGGTGTTGCTTTCGTCGCCGACCTGCAGGGTCGGCAGAGCCACGAACTCGTGGAAAAAGCGCTGACCACGCTGCGCAACCTGGAACACCGCGGCGCCAAGGGCGCCGACCCGGACACCGGTGACGGTGTCGGTCTGCTGACCCAGGTCCCGGACGCGTTCTTTCGCGCCGAAGTGCCCTTCGACCTGCCCGAACGCGGTGGTTACGCGGTCGGCACGGCGTTCCTGCCCGCCGAGCCCGAAGCCGCGGCGCAGGCAGCTGAGACCATCGAGCGGATCGTGGCCGAAGAGGGCTTGCGACTGCTCGGCTGGCGCGACCTGCCGGTCGCACCCGACTGCGCCGGCACCTCGGCGCGCGAGACGATGCCGAGCTTCCGGCAGCTCTTCGTCGCGCCGGTTTCCCTCGTCGACGGCGCCGATGATCCGCTTCGCCTGGAACGGCTCGCGTTCTGCGTGCGCAAGCGGGCCGAGCACGAAGTCGAGGTCTACTTCCCGAGCCTGTCGGCACGCACCATCGTCTACAAGGGGATGCTGACCGAGGCCCAGCTCGGCGCGTTCTACCCGGACCTCGGTGACGAGCGGTTCGCCAGCGCGATCGGCCTGGTGCACAGCCGGTTCTCCACGAACACGTTCCCGTCGTGGCCGCTGGCGCATCCGTACCGGTTCATCGCGCACAACGGCGAGATCAACACGCTCAGGGGAAACCGCAACTGGATGCGGACCCGCGAGAGCATGCTGGCCACCGACCTGATTCCCGGTGACCTGCAGCGGTTGTACCCGATCGCCACCCCGGACGGCAGCGACTCGGCGACCTTCGACGAGGTGCTGGAACTGCTGCACCTGGGCGGACGCAGCCTGCCGCACGCGGTGCTGATGATGATCCCGGAGGCGTGGGAGAACCACGCCGAGATGGACCCGGCCCGCCGGGCGTTCTACGAGTTCCACAACTACCTGATGGAACCCTGGGACGGCCCGGCGCTGGTCGCGTTCACCGACGGCACCCAGATCGGCGCGGTGCTCGACCGCAACGGTCTGCGCCCGGGGCGCTACTGGGTGACCGAGGACGGACTGGTCGTGCTGGCCAGCGAGGTCGGCGTGCTGGAGGTCGAGCCGGACAAGGTCGTCCGCAAGGGCCGCCTGCAGCCGGGCCGGATGTTCCTGGTCGACACCGTAGCCGGCCGCATCATCGACGACGACGAGATCAAGGGCGAGCTCGCCGCCGAGTACCCGTACCAGGAGTGGCTGGACGAGGGCGTGGTGCGCCTGGCGGACCTGCCGGACCGCGAGCGGGAACTGCCCTCGCACGACTCGCTGGTGCACCGCCAGCAGGTCTTCGGCTACACGCAGGAAGAACTCGGCGTGCTGCTCAAGCCGATGGCCACCAACGGCGCCGAACCCATCGGTTCGATGGGCAACGACGTGCCCTTCGCCGCGTTCTCCGAACGCCCGCGGCAGCTGTTCGACTACTTCACCCAGCTGTTCGCGCAGGTCACCAACCCGCCGCTGGACGCGATCCGGGAAGAGCTGGTCACCTCGCTGGGCACGCACGTCGGGCCGGAGCACAACCTGCTCGACCACGACCCGGCGGCTTGCCGGAACCTGGCACTGCCGTTCCCGGTGCTGGACAACGACCAGCTCGCCAAGATCGTGCACCTCGACGACGACGGTGACCGGCCGGGCCTGAAACCCGCGGTGGTGTCGATGACCTACCACGTCGCGGGTGGTGGCGAAGCGCTGCGCAACCGGCTCGACGAGATCTGCGAGGAGGTTTCGGCCGCCGTCGTGGATGGTGCGCACGTGCTGGTGCTCTCCGACCGCACCGCGGACGCCGAGCACGCGCCGATCCCGTCGCTGCTGGCCACGGGTGCGGTGCACCACCACCTGGTGCGGGAGAAGAACCGCACCCAGGTGGGCTTGATCGTCGAAGCCGGTGACGTCCGTGAAGTGCACCATGTCGCTCTTCTCATCGGTTACGGGGCCGCTGCCGTTAACCCGTATGTGGCGATGGCCACCGTTGAAGATCTCGTCGGTACCGGCGTGATCCAGGGCGTGGACGCCAAGCAGGCCACCGACAACCTGATCAAGGCGCTGGGCAAGGGCGTTCGCAAGACGATGTCCAAGATGGGAGTGTCCACCGTGGCCTCCTACACCGGTGCGCAGATCTTCGAGGCGATCGGGCTCGGCGAAGAGGTCGTGCAGCAGTGCTTCACCGGCACGACTTCGCGCCTCGGCGGCGTCGGATTCGACGTGCTGGCGCAGGAAGTCGCCGACCGGCACCGGCGCGCCTACCCGTCCGACGGGGTGCGGGCGCCGCACCGGACGCTGCAGGTCGGCGGCGAGCACCAGTGGCGGCGCGAAGGTGAGCCGCACCTGTTCAACCCGACCACGGTGTTCAAGCTCCAGCACTCCACCCGCAGCGGTCGCTACGAGGTGTTCAAGGAGTACACCAAGGCGGTCGACGACCAGTCCCGCGAGCTGATGACCCTGCGCGGGTTGTTCAAGTTCCGCGAGGGCGCGCGCAAGCCGGTGCCGATCGAGCAGGTCGAACCGGTGTCGTCCATCGTCAAGCGGTTCGCCACCGGCGCCATCTCCTACGGGTCGATCTCGCAGGAGATGCACGAGGTGCTGGCGATCGCGATGAACCGGTTGGGCGGCAAGTCCAACACCGGTGAGGGCGGCGAGGACGCCGAGCGGTTCACCCCGGACGCCAACGGCGATTCGCGGCGCTCGGCGATCAAGCAGGTCGCTTCCGGCCGGTTCGGCGTGACCAGCGAGTACCTGGTCAACTCCGACGATGTCCAGATCAAGATGGCGCAGGGTGCCAAGCCCGGCGAAGGTGGCCAGCTGCCCGGGCACAAGGTGTACCCGTGGGTGGCCAAGACCCGGCACTCGACGCCGGGTGTGGGGCTGATTTCGCCGCCGCCGCACCACGACATCTACTCGATCGAAGATCTGGCGCAGCTGATCCACGACCTGAAGAACGCCAACCCCAGGGCGCGGATCCACGTCAAGCTGGTGTCCGAAGTGGGCGTTGGCACGGTCGCGGCGGGTGTGTCGAAGGCGCACGCGGACGTGGTGCTGATCTCCGGTCACGACGGCGGAACTGGCGCTTCGCCGCTGTCGTCCATCAAGCACGCTGGTGGTCCCTGGGAGCTCGGGCTGGCCGAGACGCAGCAGACGCTGCTGGCCAACGACCTGCGCGACCGGATCGTGGTGCAGACCGACGGGCAGCTCAAGACCGGGCGCGACGTGGTGATCGCGGCGCTGCTCGGCGCCGAGGAGTACGGCTTCGCCACCGCTCCGCTGGTGGTCTCGGGCTGCATCATGATGCGGGTCTGCCACCTCGACACCTGCCCGGTGGGCGTGGCCACGCAGAACCCGCAGCTGCGCGCGAAGTTCACCGGCAAGGCCGAGCACGTGGTGAACTTCTTCGAGTTCGTCGCCCAGGAAGTCCGGGAATACCTGGCAGCACTGGGTTTCCGGAGCCTCGACGAAGCGATCGGGCAGGCCGACTTGCTGGACACCTCGGAGGCCGTGCGGCACTGGAAGACCCAGGGCCTGGACCTCACGCCGATCACGCACGTGCCGGAACTGCCGGAGGGCACCGCGCGTCACCAGGTCGTCGAGCAGGACCACGGGCTGGAGAAGGCACTGGACAACACGCTGATCCAGCTGTGCGAAGGCGCGCTGAAGGAATGCCGGCCGGTTCGGCTGGACATCCCGGTGCGCAACGTCAACCGCACCGTCGGCACCATGCTCGGCTCCGAACTGACCCGGCGGTGGGGCGGCGAAGGCCTGCCGGACGACACCATCGACGTGACGTTCACCGGCTCGGCCGGGCAGTCCTTCGGGGCGTTCGTTCCGCGCGGCATCACCATGCGATTGCTGGGCGATGCCAACGACTACGTCGGCAAGGGTCTCTCCGGTGGCCGGATCGTGGTCCGGCCGGACACCTCGGCGCCGTTCGCGGCCGAGCAGAACATCATCGCCGGCAACGTGCTGCTCTACGGCGCGACCAGCGGTGAGCTGTTCGTGCGCGGTGTGGTCGGCGAGCGGTTCGCGGTGCGCAACTCCGGCGCCGTCGCGGTCGTGGAAGGCATCGGTGACCACGGTTGCGAGTACATGACCGGCGGTCGTGTGGTGATCCTCGGGCGGACCGGGCGCAACTTCGCGGCCGGCATGTCCGGCGGCATAGCCTACGTGCTCGACCACGATCCCGCGCGGATCAACCCGGAGATGGTCGACTTGGACCCGCTGGACGACATCGACCGCGAGTTCCTGCACGACCGGATCCGACGGCACTACGAGCAGACCGAATCGGCGGTGGCCCGCCAGCTGCTGGTCGACTGGGACACCTCGGTCGAGCGGTTCGGCAAGGTCATGCCGCGCGACTTCAAGCGGGTGCTCGCGGCGCGCAGCGCTGCCGAACGCGACGGCCGCGACGTCAACGAGGCGATCATGGAGGCGGCTCATGGCTGATCCCAAGGGATTCATGACGACGCCGCGGGAAACGCCGCAGCGTCGCCCGGTGGACGTGCGCATCAAGGACTGGCGCGAGGTCTACCTGGAGTTCGAGCAGCCGAAGTTGCAGAAGCAGGCCGGTCGCTGCATGGACTGCGGCATCCCGTTCTGCCACCAGGGCTGCCCGCTGGGCAACCTGATCCCGGAGTGGAACGACCTGGTCTGGCGCGACGACTGGCAGGAAGCCGCCGAGCGCCTGCACGCCACCAACAACTTCCCGGAGTTCACCGGGACGTTGTGCCCCGCCCCGTGCGAGGCGGCGTGCGTGGTCGGCATCAACAGCGACCCGGTGAGCATCAAGCAGGTCGAGATCAGCATCGTCGACAAGGCTTGGGACGCCGGGTGGATCCGTCCGCAGCTGCCGCGTGCGGCGACCGGCAAGAAGGTCGCTGTGATCGGCTCCGGGCCGGCCGGGCTCGCTGCGGCTCAGCAGCTGACCCGGGTGGGGCACAGCGTGGTGGTCTACGAGCGGGCTGACCGCGTCGGCGGACTGCTGCGCTACGGCATCCCCGAGTTCAAGATGGAGAAGCAGCGGCTGGACCGCCGTCTCGGACAAATGCGCGCCGAGGGCGTGGAGTTCCGCACCGGCGTGAACGTCGGCGTGGACATCACGGTGGAACAGCTGCACGCCGACTACGACGCGGTGGTGCTCGCGGGCGGCTCGACCCAGGCCCGCGACCTGCCGGTCCCGGGGCGTTCCCTGGACGGCGTGCACCAGGCGATGGAGTACCTGCCGCTGGCCAACAAGGTGCAGGAAGGCGACCTCCAGCGCTCGCCGATCCATGCCGAGGGCAAGCACGTGGTGGTCATCGGCGGCGGCGACACCGGAGCGGACTGCGTCGGCACGGCCCACCGCCAGGGCGCGGCATCGGTGACGCAACTGGAGATCATGCCGGTCCCGCCGAACTCGCGCCCGGACGCGAACCCGTGGCCGACCTACCCGATGATCTACCGGGTCTCCTCAGCCCACGAGGAAGGCGGCGAACGCCTCTTCTCGGTGAGCACCCAGGAAATGCTCGGCGACGATTCGGGCCACGTCCGAGCCCTCCGCCTGGTGGAGGTCCGCCGCACGGACCCCGGCTTCGAACCGGTCCCGGGCACGGAACGTGAGATCCCGGCTCAGCTGGTCCTCCTCGCGATGGGCTTCACCGGCCCAGAACGAGAAGGCCTCCTGACCGACCTCGGCGTGGACCTCGACCCCCGCGGCAACGTGGCCCGGGACGAGAACTTCATGACCACAGTGGACGGATTCTTCGCAGCAGGAGACATCGGCCGAGGCCAGTCCCTGATCGTCTGGGCAATCGCCGAAGGCCGCTCAGCAGCCGCCGGCGTGGACGCCTACCTGGCGAACCGGAACGTCCTCCCAACCCCAATCGCCCCAACAGACCGCCCCATCGGGTAACCGGTCCGTGGTGAAGGGCGCCTTCGAGTCGGCTCGATGGCGTCCTTTCACGTCGGGGGAGGTTGAGGAGGTGGGGGTTGGTCGCTTCGGTTCGCCAGTAGTGGGCGGGTTTTCGACGAGGTGGCGGCTGGTCAGGTCCAGGAGGCCCGAGGTGCGGTGCTCCGAGCACGGCCGCCGCTGCTCCGCAGCGCAGCCGCACGCCGGATGGCTTCGCCGCTGCACGTAGTCTGCGTCGTTCCGGCGCGTCGCCGGTGCGCACGATGGCGAGCTCGTGGCCGTCCCACACGATGTCCGTGCAGCCGTCCGGGAGGACCCGCAGTTCCCGGCCCCATCCGGCGGAGCCCTGCCAACGACGCCCGACGGCAGTGGAAACGTGCGGGGCCGGCGGCGACTCCCAGTAGCTGGACGTGGGGCAACCGGGCATGCCGACCGCGGCTGCCCAACTGCGCAGCGGAACTCCCATCGGCCCAGTATCACCCAGGATCGCTGCCGACCGACCGCGAACGCTACGCGGGAGGTGGGGCGGTCGGCGTGGGCTCCGGGGTTGTGGAGTTGGGCGGTAGTGGTGGCTGCTCCGCGCTTGGCGGGGGTTCGCTCGGGGGCGGTTCTTCCGTCGAGGGCGGAGGTTCTGAGGGCGGTGGTGGCTGCTCCGACGACGGTGGCGGCGGTGTGCTGCTCGGCGGTGGGTTGTTGTTGCCCGGCGGGGGCGGGTTCTGGCCCTGCGGCGGGGGAGCGGGCGCAGGGGCCGGTGGGCGGGACGGAGCCGGGCCTGGCCCTGCTCCGGCGGCGGGGGGCGCGTTGGGTGGAGGTGGGGCGTCGGGCGGGAAGCCCGGTGCGAAGGCGAGGAGCGAAGTGTCCTGCGGGATGCTCGTGTCGTTGGGGGTCGGCATGACGCCGCGGGCGTACGCGTCTGCCCAGGAGAGCACGTTGCGGACGTAGGTCTCCGAGTGGTTGTAGCGGAAGATCGCCGCAGCCAGCTGGGTTCGGTCGCGCAGGTTGCCGCCGCCGCTGCAGAGGTACCGGCCCGAAGCCAGGGTTGCGTCGAAGACGTTGTGCGGGTCGCGGGCGCCGTCCGCGTTTCCGTCGGCCGCGTGGTTTCGCCAGGTGGACGGGATGAACTGCATCGGGCCGACCGCGCGGTCCCACACCACGTCGCCGTCCAGGGTTCCGCCGTCGGTGTCGCTGATCGCCGCGATTCCCGGCCCGCCGTTCAGTCGGGGCCCCAGGATCGGCGACAGGGTCTTGCCGTTGGTGTCCACCCGGCCGGAGCGCGCGTGGTGGGACTCGATGCGGCCGATCCCGGCCAGCACCGACCAGTGCAGACCGCAGCCCGGAGTGGTGCTGGCCAACGTCCGGTCGGCGCGCTGGTAGGCCGCCAAGACCGTGCCCGGGATGCCGAGCTGGCCGGTCGGCCCCAGGTCCGCGGGTTCGGCGCGGTCGGCCAGGTGCTGCTCGGTGCGGACCTCGTCCAGGAATTCCGGGCTGAGCTCCTCCTCGGCGGGAAGCTCGCCGTTGATCGCCATGTCCGGCGGCAGTTGCGGTGCTGCGCGGGCGTGTTCGACGTCCTGTATCAGGGCATCGCCGCTCAACGCCAGCGCTGGGATCAGCGCCACGAGCAGACCGGTCGTCACTGCGGTGAACCGCTCACCGCGGTTGAACTGGCCCAAACCCGGTCACCTCCACGTAACTCGGCGCTTGAGCTTGCCCGATGGTGATCTCGTTGTGAACCACCAGAAGTGGTCGAGAAGACGAACATTGGGAGGCCGCGAGGTTGTGCCGAAGGGGCGCATAGATATCGGCTGATCGGCCCACGGATCCTGATCGCCGGGTGGGCGCGATGCTGTGCCATCAACATCACGACTTTCGTCGAGCGGGTTCCTCTCGATCGGTGGCCGAACACGGTCGATGGGACCATTGTTCTGCGAAATAAGTTGGAACGAAGCCATTTTCGGTCAGGGGTGATGTCCATAGTGGTGGGCTATCGGCGCGTTAGCACCTAGCTCTTTGACGGTGTGGTCGGGGTCTCGTTCGATTGGCGGGCGGTGGTTCGCCGCTTATCGTCCGATTGCCCGATATCCGCACTGCGATCACCGCTCCGACTCCCGCCGAAGGGCCGCGCATGTCCGTCGAGAGAGTGCACGAAGCTGCGCCCGGCACCGCCGCGCCGGTCTACCGGCCGGTGATGGCCTGGGTGATCACTGGCATGCTGGTGCTGTTCATCGTGGTCAACTGGGCCGACAAGACGGTGTTCGGCATCGCCGCCCAACCGCTGAAGGAGGAGCTCGGGCTGACCTCCGCGCAGGTCGGCTTCATCGGCAGCGCCTTCTTCTTCCTGTTCAGCGTCACCGGGTTGACCGTCGCGTTCATCGGCAACCGGGTGCGCACCAAATGGATGCTGTTCACGCTGGCCGCGCTGTGGTCGTTGACGATGGTGCCGGTGCTGGTGTCGGCCAGCTTCGCCACCTTGCTGATCAGCCGGATCGGGCTCGGCGCGGCCGAAGGGCCGTCGGGTGCGCTGGCCACCGCCGGGGCGTTCGAGTGGTTCCCGAAGGAGAAGCGCAGCTTCCCGTCGGCGTGGCTTTCCTCCGGCGCGTCGATCGCCAAGATCGCCATCGCCCCGCTGCTGGCGCTGATCGTCGCGGTGTGGGGCTGGCGGGCGTCGTTCATCGTGCTGGCGCTGGCCGGAGTGGTGTGGGCGCTGGGCTGGGCGTTGATCGGACGGCAGGGGCCGTTCGCGGCGCCGATGGATCGTCAGGCGGAGTCCGCACCTGCGGTGCAGCGGGTGCCGTTCCGGCAGATCGCGTTGTCCCGCACCTTCGTCGGCTGCGTCATCGGCACCTTCACCATGTACGGGCTGGTGTCGGTGATCCTGACCTGGCTGCCGTCCTACTTCGAGGTGGGGCTGGGCATCGACCGGTTGCAGGCCGGGGCGATGTTCGGCCTGCCGAGCATCTCGGGCATGACCGCGATGCTGGTGGTCTCGTGGTTCAGCGACCGCCGCGTGGCGGCCGGTTCGAGCTCCCGGGTGCAGCGAGGCCTGGTCCCCGCGGTCGGGTTGCTGATCGGCGGTCTGCTGCTCGCGCTGCTGCCGTACCTCGCATCGCCGGCGCTCGCGATCACCGCGGTGGTGCTCGGATACGGCATCGGGACGGTCGCGTTGCCGCTGGCGAACGCGGCAGTGTCGCAGATCTGCCCGCCCGCGCAGCAGGCAGGGACGCTGGGCGTCTTCCTCGCGCTGCAGTCGGCCTCCGGGCTGTTCGCCCCGGCCCTGACCGGCTGGCTGGTGGACGTCGCACCGACGCCGGGTGCGGGATTCGCCTTGGCGTTCCAGGTATTCGGCCTGGCCGTCGTGGTCGGCGGCATCGCCACCGCGCTGCTGGTCAACCCCGAGCGCGACGCCCGCCGCATCCTCGGCTGACGCGGTTCGTGAGCGGCGATGGCCGTAACAACCACTATCGCCGCTCACGATGGCTTGCGCATCGATAGCGGTTGCCTATCCGTGCGTTCAGATCGGCGTCTTTGACCGCGTGATGGGGGTCTCGTTGAATGGCCGGTGCCGGTGGGCACCGTCGCCGAACCGGCCACTCCGAAGGGAGGGTCCGCATGACCGCTGGCAACCTGGACCGCGCTGTGGCCGCTTCCGCGGCGCCACCGGTCTTCCGCCCGGCGATGGCCTGGACCATCACCGCGATGCTGGTGCTGTTCATGATCGTCAACTGGGCGGACAAGGCCGTGCTGGGCATAGTCGCCCAGCCGCTGAAGGCCGATCTCGGGCTCAGCAGCGCTGAGATCGGTTTCATCGGCAGCGCGTTTTTCTTCCTCTACAGCATCAGTGGTGTCGCGGTCGGGTTCCTGGCCAACAAGGTCAAGACGAAGTGGGTGCTGCTGGGACTCGCTGTGCTGTGGTCGTTGACCCAGGTTCCGGTGCTGCTGTCGGCCACCGGGGCGGCGCTGCTGGTCAGCCGCATCGCGCTGGGCGCGGCGGAAGGTCCGGCGACCGCGATGGCCAACGCCGGGACCTTCGAGTGGTTTCCGAAGGAGAAGCGCAGTCTTCCCTCGGCGTGGCTGTCCTCCGGCGCTTCGATCGCCAAGATCGCGGTGGCCCCGGTGCTGACGTTGGTCGTGGTGGCCTGGGGTTGGCGAGCGGCGTTCGTGACGTTGGCGCTGGTTGGCGCGGTCTGGTGCGTCGCCTGGCTGCTGATCGGCCGCGAAGGTCCCTATGCGGTACCGCGCGGCAAGGCCGCCGAGCAGCAGCCCGACACCGGGATCCGCGTGCCGTTCCGCAAGATCGCGCTCAGCCCCAGCTTCATCGGCGGCGCGATCGGCACCTTCATGGTGTACGGGCTGGTGTCGGTGGTGCTGACCTGGCTGCCGTCCTACTTCGAGGTGGGGCTCGGGTTCAGCCGGGTGCAGGCGGGCAGCATGTTCGGGCTGCCCAGCATCACCGGCATGATCGGCATGATCGGGGCCGGCTGGCTGACCGATCGGATGGTCTCGCGCGGCTCCAGCGCCCGCGTCCAGCGCGGCCTGGTCCCGGCTGTCTCGCTGTTGATCGGCGGTGGACTGCTGGCCGCGTTGCCCTACATCGGCGGTGGTTGGGCAGCGGTCGCCGTCGTGGTGGTGGCCTACGGGTTCATGGTGGTGCCCGTGCCGGTGATGAACTCGGTGGTGTCGCAGATCAGCCCGACCCGCCAGCAGCCCGGCGCGCTCGGCTTCTTCCTCGCGCTGCAAACGCTTTCCGGGCTGTTCGCACCGGCGCTGACCGGTGCTCTGGTGGACGTCGCGCCGACTCCCGGTGCCGGGTACGCGCAGGCCTTCCAGCTGTTCGGCGTGGCGGTTTTCGTCGGAGGCGTCGTGATGGCGCTGCTGGTCGACCCTGATCGCGATGCCCGCCGGATCTTCGGCGGTGTGCGCAGTTGATGGGTCTTGTTGCCGACCTGAGCTTTCGCAGTGAGAGTGCTACGGGAGGAGCGATGAAGAGGGAACTGTCGCTCTTGTGCAATGTGGACCAACTGGAGATCAATTTTCGATCGATAGAAGGAAGCAGAAGTAGATGAGGGACGCAGTCATCGTCGAAGCCGTGCGCACTCCGGTTGGCAAGCGCAACGGCGCGCTGTCCGGGATCCACCCGGCGGACCTGTCCGCGCGCGTGCTCAACGACCTGGTGGAGCGCGCCGGGGTCGAACCGGTCGACGTCGACGACGTGGTGTGGGGCTACGTGAGCCAGGCGGGGGAGCAGGCGGGCAACATCGCGCGGACCTCCGTGCTGGCGGCGGGCTGGCCGGAATCGGTGCCCGCCACCTCGGTGGACCGGCAGTGCGGTTCAAGTCAGCAGGCGGTGCACGCGGCTGCCGCCGGGGTCATCGCGGGCTACTACGACATCGCGGTGGCCGGTGGGGTGGAGTCGATGAGCCGGGTGCCGATGGGCTTCGCCCGCAAGGGCGTGGACAAGGTGTTGCCCGACTCGGTGCTGGACCGCTACGGCGTGAAGGGCTTCAACCAGGGCATCGGTGCGGAGATGGTGGCGGAGAAGTGGGGCTTTTCCCGCCAGCAGGTCGATGAGTACTCGCTGTCCTCGCACACGAAAGCCGCTGCGGCGATCGACTCCGGGGCGCTGGACGGACAGCTGGTGAAGCTGCCGGAGTTGCAAGCCGATGAGGGCGTTCGGCGCGGTGGAAGCCTGGAGTCGTTGGGCAAGCTCAAGACGGCGTTCGGCGAGGACGGTGTGATCACCGCGGGCAACGCCTCGCAGATCTCCGACGGCAGCGGCGCGCTGCTCATCACCACCAGCGACATCGCCCGCGAACGCGGGCTGCGGCCGATGGCCAGGGTGCACACGGCAGTGCTGGCCGGGGATGACCCGGTGATGATGCTGTCCGCCCCTTGGCCCGCCACGCACAAGGCGCTGCGCAGGGCAGGGCTCGACATCGACGACATCGGCGCATTCGAGATCAACGAGGCGTTCGCGCCGGTGCCGCTGGCTTGGCTTGTCGAGACGGGTGCGGACCCGGCACGTCTGAGCCCGCTGGGCGGAGCGATCGCGGTCGGCCATCCGCTAGGCGGATCCGGCGCGGTGCTGATGACCCGCCTGGTGCACCACATGCGCGCCAACGGAATCCGCTACGGCCTCCAGACGATGTGCGAAGGCGGAGGCATGGCCAACGCCACCATCCTCGAATTGCTGTGAGCTCGGGGCGGTTCCGTCGTCGTGACGCGATTTCGATTGAAATCGCGCGAGAGGTCGCCGTGCGCTCGGGCGGTTCAGGGCGTGGGTTCTGAAGGCAGCGGATGAGGAGTGGTGGATGCGGAGCAGTGCTTATGGGGCGGAACACGAGGCGTTTCGCGAGGTGGTGAGGGATTTCCTGGTGAAGGAGGTCGTGCCGCACTTCGCCGAGTGGGAGCGGGCCGGGTTGGTGCCTCGCGAGCTGTTCCACAAGGCTGGGGCGGTCGGGATGCTCGGGTTGCAGGTGCCCGAGGAGCACGGCGGTGGTGGGACGAGCAGCTTCAAGTTCAACGCCGTCATCACCGAGGAGACCGCCCGCGCCGGGGTTGCGCTCGGCGGATTCAAGGTGCACACCGACGTCGTCGTGCCGTACTTCATCTCGCTTTGCGACGAGGCGCAGGCGAAGCGCTGGTTGCCCGGATTGGCCAGCGGTGAGCTGATGAGCGCCATCGCCATGACCGAGCCCGGCACCGGATCCGACCTGGCGGGCATGGCGACCACCGCCACCCGCGGGGGCGACCACTACATGCTCAACGGCGCCAAGACGTTCATCACCGGCGGTCACAACGCGGACCTGGTGATCGTCGTTGCCCGCACCGGGCAGGGCGAGAACCGCAGGGACGGGCTGTCGCTGCTGGTCGTGGAGCGCGGCATGGCCGGCTTCAGCCGGGGCCGCAACCTCGAAAAGCTGGGACTCAGGGCGCAGGACACCGCGGAGCTGTTCTTCGACGACGTGCGCATTCCGGCGGAGAACTTGCTCGGCGAGGAAGGCCGCGCCTTCCAGTACCTGAGCGCGAACCTCCCGCAGGAGTGGCTGGGCATCGCGGTGTCCGGCCAGGCCGCGGCGGAAGCCGCGCTGCGCACGACGTTGGACTACGTGCGCGAGCGCGAGGTCTTCGGCAAGCCGGTGGGCAGCTTCCAGAACACCAAGTTCGAGCTGGCTGGCTGCGCGGTGCAGATCGAGGCCGGGCGGGCGCTGCTGGACCGCGCGCTGGACGAGCAGGAGGCGGGGGCGTTGACCGCGGCCGACGCGGCGAAGGTCAAGGTGTACTGCACCGAACTCCAGTCCACAGTGGTTGATCGCTGCCTGCAGCTGCACGGCGGCTACGGCTACATGCTCGAGTACCCGATCGCCCGCATGTACGCCGACGCCCGCGTCACCCGCATCTTCGGCGGAACCACCGAGGTCATGAAGACGATCATCGCCAAGGACCTTGGCCTCTGAAGCGATTCCAGGCGCTCCTCGTCGGTTCTCCGGTGAGGAGCGCCTACTCGTGCGTCCGGCCCGCGGCAAGCTCCCGAGCGCAACGGGATCTCTCGTTCGGACTGAAAATGCCTTCGTTCTGGGCAATTGACTCGCTGTTGACGGGAACTTAATGTCCTCAGCTGTGCTCCCGGCCGACCGGGTGGTCCTCGCCTTCCGGGAGTGCGGTCAAGACGATCCGCGCCAGGACGTTCATCGCCCAGCTTCCTCGGTAGTGCGACGTGCCTGGAACGCGGCGGGATCGGTGCGCCGGATTCCAGGCCTCGCAGCAGATTGCAACTAGTGAACGGAGATGTGCAACTGTGAGTCGAATTCCCCGTTGGAGAACCTCATTCGCCCTCGTGGCCGCCAGTTCCGCGGTGCTGGCAGGGCTCGCCGCACCCGTGCAGGCGGCCCCGCCGGACGGGCCGGACCAGGGACCGTGCAAGATCTTCGACGATCCGCAGTGGAACGGGTGGACCAGCCACGCCGAGCTCGGCAAGACGCTGCAGGACATCGAGCGCACCTCGCAGGGCCGAGTCGGGGTGAAGCAGGTCGGCACGACCAAGCAGGGCCGCGAGTTGTGGGCCGCGCGCGTTGGGACCGGCAAGCGCGTGCTGATGGTGCAGAGCGCGATCCACGGCAACGAGCGGACCGGCACCGAGGCGCTGCTCGGCATCCTGAAGGACCTCAGCACCAGCCGGGATGCCGCGACCGAGCAGCTGCTGTCGCAGATCACGCTGGTGGCGATGCCGATGGTGAACCCCGACGGCGGGGAGCTCAACCGGCGGATGAACGTCAACGCCTGGGACCAGGTGGTGGCCGACCACCCGCAGCTGGCCGGGGCGCCCACGGCCTGGTACCACAGCCCCAACGGCGACGGGATCGACCTGCCCGGCTTCGACCTCAACCGGGACTTCAACCCCGACCTGAACTACGTGCCGCAGCCCGGGGACCTGCCCGGTGCGCAGACCGACGCCGGGTTCTTCCTGTCCCCGGAGTCGCAGGCCATCCGCGACACCTACCTGTCGCTACGCCAGGAGTTCGGCGCGGTCGACGCTGTGGTGGACCTGCACCACATGGGTCCGTGCGGGCGCACCACGGGCGGGCCGCAGGACGGCAAGCTCATCTCGGTCTCGCTGGACTACCCGCCGCTCGGCGTCAACGACGGTGCGGCCTACCAGGCGAAGTACCCGCTGCTCGACCAGGACAAGTCCCGCCGCTACGCGCTGTCGGTGGCTCGCGGCATTCAAGCCGCCTACGGTTCCCAGTCGCCGTTGGCCGGTGTGGGGCGGTACTTCCACCCCGACGATCGCGAGTACGCAGGCCAGGGGCGTTCGGCGTTCGCTCTCAACGGTTCGGCCACCGTGCTGTTCGAGGTCCGCGGTCAGCAGGACGACCTCGGGCAGAAGCAGCACGGCATGCTCATCCAGTCGGTGCGGACCGGCGTCGAGTCGCTGATCGCTGCGATGGCCTCGGGTGAGGTCGACCGCGTCAGCGGTGACGAGTTCTACGCGCTGCCCGACTATGGCTGGGACACCACGGCGACGGACTGAGCCGTGCCGGGGTCGTGAGTGGGAAAACCGGTTGGAGGCGGTTTTCCCACTCACGACGCGCGTAGGCTGCGCGGGTGGAGTTGCACCAGGTCGAATACTTCCTGGCCGTCGTCGATCACAACGGCATCAACGCTGCGGCGAGCGCGTTGCAGCTGGCGCAGCCCACGGTTTCGCAGGCCATTCGCAGTCTGGAGCGCGACCTCGGCGTCGAGCTGTTCCACCGGATCGGGCGCGGCATGGTGCTGGCCTCTGCCGGGCAGGCATTCGTCGGTCCGGCCCGGCAGATCCTGCGCGACGTCGTCACCGCAGAGGGCACGCTGGTCGATGCTGCCGGGTTGCCGCGAGGACGCCTGGACATCCACGTCGCGGCTGCGCTGGCGGTGCATCCGGTGGCTCAGCTCGTCGGCCGGTTCCGGCAGCGCTACCCGAACGTTTCGCTGCGGCTGGCCGAGCTGCGCGACGAGGAGGCCGGTGCTTCGCTGATCCGCGAGGGGCACTGCGAGATCGTGTTCACCTACCTGCCCGTTCCAGCCTCGGAACTGCAGGTGGAGAAACTGGGGCGGCACGACTACTGGCTGGTTTTCCCGCCGGGCACGGACGTTTCGGTGAAGGATCCGCTGCCGCTGGCCGAACTTCCGGACCTGCCGCTGGTGATCGTGCCCAAGAGCAGCGGTCGCACCGCCATCGAGAAGGCGCTCAGCGCAGCCCGCAAGCGCACCCGGCCGTCGGCGGTCGTGCAGCACCGCGAATCGATGCTGCCGTTCGTGCTGGCTGGGGTCGGGGGCACCGTGCTCGCCCGGCCGATGGCCGAGCAGGCCGCCGCGCGAGGGGCGATTGTGCGGGCGGTCGATCCGCCGATCAGTCTCGGCTACGGGGTGCTCTACGACCCTGCGGTGCTGTCGCCGGCCGGGCGGGCGTTGCTGCGGATGGCTCGGGCTCCGCGCTGACCCCGGCGACGGCCAGGAACGCCTCCGCGGCGGGGGACATCGGTCCCGGCCGGTGCACGAATCCGATGCTGCGCCGCAGTTCCGGTGTGGTGGAACGCAGGACCACGCCGTGCAGTTCGCGCTCGGCCAGGCTGCGGGGGAGGAAGGTGGCGCCCGCGCCGTGCGCGACCAGGTCCCAGATCGCCTGCCGGTTGGCCGATTCCACCGCGACGGTCAGCGTCGAGGTGTCGAGCACGGCGTCGATCAGGCTGAGCGTGTCGCCGAGCTCCAGGACCAGCGGGATGCCGGCCACCGCGGAGAGCGGCACCGGATCGGGCAGCTGCTCGGCCAGCCCCGGCGGCAGGACCAGCACGATCTCCTGGGTGCGGAGCTCGCGGGTGCGCAGCGAGGAGCCGCGGGGTCCGGTGCTGCGAGGCGGAAGCGTGGTCAGGCCGAGCTCGGCGTGCCCGCGCCGCACCTCGTCGACCACGCGAGAAGAGCTGCCGGGGCCGATGACGTTGAGCAGCACGCCGGGGTGACGCTGGTGGAACTCGCCGGCCAGCTCGGGCAGCGGGTACGCGGCCAGCGTCGCCAGCGCGGCGATGTCGAGCTGTCCGCTGTCGAGCGCGAGCACTCCGCGTGCGGCGCTGCGAGCTCGCTCGACGTCGCGGAGGATGCGGCGCGCGGGCGTCGCGAACGCCTCGCCGTCGGGGGTGAGCACCAGCTGGCGCCCGGCGCGGCGGAACAACTCCACCCCGAGCTGCCGCTCCAAACTCCGGATGGCCTGCGACAGGGAAGGCTGCGCGATGTACAGCGACTGCGCGGCCTTGGTGACGCTCCCGTGGTCGATCATCGCAACGAAGTACTCCACCAGCCGCAGATCCACCCCGGAAGAATACGAACCCAACCCACCCCTGACGACCCCTCACCAGTCCGGGTGTCACCCCCGGTGCGGTCGATTTCGCGCGAAATTGACACGTCCCCAGGTGACGGAGCATTGATCCGGGCTATGGGTGTGCGCGGGGTTTGGTCTGGGTCATACCGGCCAGTCGGTCTGGACCTGGGTTGCTCCGAGGGCGATACTGGGACGACCTTGGCTCGAGACCGGAGGAGATGCAGCGTGGGTGAGAGCGTCCTGACCGAGATCGCCGACGGCGTCGCCGTCATCACGATCAACCGGCCCGAGGCCCGCAACGCGGTGGACCGCTCGGTCGCCGAAGGCCTGGCCGCAGCGATCGACGAACTCGAAGAGCGCTCCGACGCGGTCATCGGCATCCTCACCGGCGCGGGCGGCACCTTCTGCGCGGGCATGGACCTCAAAGCCTTCACCCGCGGCGAGCGCCCCTCCATCCCGGGCCGAGGATTCGGCGGCGTCACCGAGCGGCCGCCGTCGAAACCGCTGCTCGCCGCCGTCGAGGGCTGGGCTCTGGCCGGAGGCTGCGAACTGGCGCTCAGCTGCGACCTGATCGTCGCGTCGCGCGAGGCCAAGTTCGGGTTGCCCGAGGTCAAGCGCGGGCTGGTCGCCGCCGCCGGTGGTCTGCTGCGGCTGCCCAAGACCTTGCCCTACCAGCTGGCCATGGAGGTCGCGCTGACCGGCGATCCGCTTACCGCCGAGGTCGCCCACGCGCACGGGCTGATCAACAAGCTCACCGAGCCGGGCGAGGCGCTGAACGGCGCACGGGAGCTGGCCGCGCGGGTGGCGGCGAACGGGCCGCTGGCGGTCCGCGCCACCAAGCAGATCGTCTCCGGCGCGGTGCGGTGGACCGACGCCGAGGCCTTCGCCGAGCAGCTCGAGATCTCCGCTCCGGTGTTCACCTCCGCCGACGCCCAGGAAGGGGCCCTCGCGTTCGCCGAGAAGCGCAAGCCGGTCTGGCGGGGTGAGTGAACCGGTGGCCACTGAAGACGACCAGGCGCAGCGCCGTCGGGCCGTGCGAGAGCTCGGTGCCGCGCTGCGCGAACTGAACGACGCCGCGGTGTCCACCGAGGTCGACACCGCGACCCTGACCGAGCTCGCCGAGCAGGTCCGCGCACTGGTCCCGCCGCTGGCCGCAGCCCGCCGCGAACGCGGCGAACCGGCCACTGTGGACGGTGGGCAGCGCTCGCGCCGGATGTACAACCCGGCGGCCGGTCCGGGGAACCCGATCGCACCGCCGATGCGCGTGGAGATCGTCGACGGCGCGGCGATCGGCCGCTGCACGCTCGGCCTGGCCTACGAGGGGCCGCCCAGCTACGGGCACGGCGGCATCAGCGCTCTGCTGCTGGACCAGATCCTCGGCCACGCGCACGCGACGCGCGGCAAGCACGGCATGACGGTCAAGCTCGCGCTGCGCTACCGGCGTCCGGTCCCGCTGCAGACGCCGCTGCGCATCGTCGGCCGGCTGGAGAACGTCGACGGGCGGTGGACCGAGTCGATCGCCACGATCAGCACCGAGGACGACCCCGACACCGTGCTGGTGGAGGCCGAGGGCGTCTTCGTGGTGCCCAGCGCCGAGCAGTCCAAGCGGCTGTTCGGGGAGTTGGAGCGCCTCTCGACGTGATCGGCGGGTGCCGATGGTTCAAGGAGGAGCCGCATGTACCCAGGAGTCCACGCCGCTACGCACCCCGACCGGCCTGCGCTGATCATGGCCGGATCCGGCCAGCGCCTGACCTACCGCGAACTCGACGAGCGGTCGCTGAGGCTGGCGAACCAGCTGCGCGCCGCGGGCCTGGGCAAGGGCGATGTGGTCGCGCTGCTCAGCGACAACTCCCCGCAGGCCTTCGAGGTCTACTGGGCCGCGCTACGCTCCGGCTTGTACGTGTGCGCGGTCAACAGCCACCTGCAACCCGAAGAAGTTGCCTACATCGTCAACGATTCCGGAGCCCGCGCGCTGCTGGTGTCCGCCGGGCTCGCCGAATTGGCCGAGGCGGTCGCAGAGCGAGTACCCGACGTCGGGTTGCGGCTGGCTTTCGGCGGTGCGGTACCAGGTTTCGATGACTACGAGCAGGCGCTGGCCGCAGCTTCGACGGAAGTCCCCGCTTCGCAGCCGTGCGGCGCGGACCTGCTGTACTCCTCGGGGACCACCGGGCGCCCCAAGGGGATCAAACCCAACCTGCCCGATCGCCAGGTGCACGAACCTGGCAACGTGCTGGTCGACCTGCTGCGCGCGTTCTACGGGTTCACCGAGGACACCGTCTACCTGTCCCCGGCGCCGGTCTACCACGCGGCACCCCTGCGCTACTGCGCCTCGGTGCAGGCGAACGGCGGGACCGTGGTGATGATGGAGCGCTTCGACCCGGAAGGCGCGTTGCGGGCGATCGAGAACTACGGCGTCACGCACAGCCAGTGGGTTCCGACGATGTTCGTCCGAATGCTCAAGCTGGATGAGCAGATCCGGCAGCGCTACGACCTGAGCAGCCACCAGATGGCGGTGCACGCCGCCGCGCCGTGTCCGGTGGAAGTCAAGCGGGCGATGATCGAGTGGTGGGGCCCGATCCTGCAGGAGTACTACGCGGCGACCGAGGGCATCGGCATGACGCTGATCGATTCCGCGCAGTGGCTGGACAAACCGGGCTCGGTCGGCCGCTCGGTGCTCGGCGATGTGCACGTCTGCGACGAGGACGGCCACGAGCTGCCCAGCGGCGAGGTTGGCACCGTCTACTTCGGACGGGACGAGGTTGCCTTCGAGTACCTGGGAGATCCGGACAAGACCCGGTCGATCAAACATTCCGGGCACGCGAACTGGGCCACCGTCGGCGATCTGGGCTACCTCGACGACGACGGCTTCCTGTTCCTCACCGACCGCAAGGAATTCATGATCATCTCTGGCGGGGTGAACATCTACCCGCAGGAAGTCGAGAACGTGCTGGTGCTGCACCCGGCGATCCTCGACGTCGCGGTGTTCGGGGTACCCGATCCCGAGATGGGCGAGGCGGTCAAAGCCGTCGTGCAACCGGCACCCGGTGTGGAACCGGGCCCGGACCTGGAGCGGGAGATCCTCGACTACGCCAGGCAGCGCGTCGCGCACTACAAGGTGCCGCGCAGCGTCGACTTCACGAGCGAGCTACCGCGCACTCCCACCGGCAAGCTGGTCAAGGGAAAGCTCAAGGCGCGCTACGCGTCTTCGTGATCGAGAGGACTGTTCGTGCAACGACGTTGGGGCATCACGGTGCCGTTCCAAGGCATTCCGCTGGCCGAGCAGCGCGAGCTGATCATCGAACTACCGGACCTGGGTTACACGGACGTGTGGTCGTCGGAGTCGAACGGCGCCGACGCGTTCACCCCGCTCGCGCTGGCCAGCGCCTGGGCACCGCAGCTGCGGCTGGGAACCGCGATCGTCCCGGTCTACACCCGAGGCCCGGCGACGCTGGCGATGAGCGCCGCATCGCTGGCCGCGGCTGCCCCGGGGCGGTTCGCGCTGGGCATCGGCACCTCGTCCAACGTGATAGTGGAGCGCTGGAACGACATCCCGTTCGAGGAGCCCTACAAGCGCGTGCGTGACACGCTGCGATTCCTGCGCAAGGCGCTGAGCGGGGAGAAGGTAACCGAGACCTACGAGACCTTCCAGGTCAAGGGCTTCACCGCCGGTCTGGTCGCTGAGCCGGCGCCGCCGCTGCTGGTCGCCGCCTTGCGGCCGGGGATGTTGTGGTTGGCAGGCCGGGAAGGCGACGGCGCGATCATCAACTGGCTCTCGCCCGACGACGTGCGCGCGGTAGTCCCGCACGTGCACGAGGGCGGCGAGGGCAAGGAGATCGTTGCCCGGATCTTCGCGATGCCCGATACCGACGCCGACACAGCTCGCGGCATCGCGCGACGGCAGATCGCGGCGTACATGAACGTGCCGGTGTACCGGGCTTTCCACGAATGGCTGGGTCGCGAGGAGCTCGCGCCGATGTGGCAGGCGTGGGACGCCGGTGACCGCAAGGCGGCGCTGGAGGCGATCCCGGACAGCGTGGTCGATGACCTGATGGTGCACGGCCCGGCCGAGCACTGCCGGGAACGGATCCAGCAGTACGTGGACAACGGGGTCACCACCCCGACGATCGCGCTCCTGCCGCAGGGAAACCCGGCGGACGCGGTCCGCGCGCTGGGCCTGAAGTAGCAGGGGAGGACTCCAATTTTAGGGAGATTCGGGAGGAGCCCCAGCGCAGCGCAAGGTGGTTTCCCAATTTTAGGGAAATTCGGAGACCCCCACGACGGCTCAGCTCAGCGCGGCGGCCTGTGCGGAGAGGTCGGAGCCGAGATGAGCGGAGTCGTTGAAGCTGCGGACGATCCAGTGGTCCGCGGCGACCACGATCCGGGAGATCGAGCCGTTGTCGGCGCCCAGGAAGGCCAGCGGGCGGGATCTGGTGGCCAGCGCCAGCACCTGGCCGATGATGCCGCCATGGGTGAACACCGCGATCCGCTGGTCCGGGTGCGCCGCGGCCAGCCGCTCGATCGAGCCGCGGACACGGTTGCTCAGCGCCTCGACCGACTCCGCGCCGGGGATGACGTCCCAGCGCTGCTCGGCGTACATCCGGTGGATGACCGGGTCGTTCGCGGCGACCTTCTGCCGGAACAGCCCGCCTTCCCACTCGCCGAGGTGCACCTCCCGCAGATCCGGTTCGACCTGCGGGGTCAGGCCGGTGCGCGCGGCCAGCGGCGCGGCGGTCTGGACGGTGCGGATCAGCGTGGTCACGTAGATCGCGTCCAGGTCCGCGTCGGCCAGCCGCTGCGCGACGCGCTCGGCGTGCTCCCGGCCCTGCGGGGCCAGTTCCGGGTCGCCCTGCCCGTCGACCAGTGGGAACGGCCGATCGGGGCGGGCCGGGGCCGATTCGCCGTGCCGGATCAGCAGGATGTCGGTGGCCCCGCTCGGGACCGAGAACCGGGACTGCCGGTACTCCACGTCGGACATGTTGGCTCGCTTCCCTGGGCAACTGGTCCGCCTGGACCCTTCCAGCGAGCCAAGAGGTTTTCAAGTCGCCGCGACCGGTCAACGGTCGGCACCGAGACGATGGGTGAGCACAGTGGACAGTGATGCGATCCAGGTGGCGCACGAAGGCCCCGTCCTGACGGTCACGATCAACCGGCCCAAGCGCAAGAACGCCCTGGACCTCGCGGCCTGGCGTGGACTGCACGAGGCGATCGCGAAAGCAGCGACGGACGACGACGTGCGGTGCTTGGTGATCACGGGAGCGGGCGGCGACTTCTGCGCAGGCGCGGACCTGAGCGGGGATCGCGGCCCGCAGCACCCGCTGAACCGAATGCACGGCATCAACGAGATCGCACTGGCCCTGCACGAGTTGCCGAAACCGTCGGTGGCGAAGGTGCGAGGCGTCGCGGTCGGCGCCGGATGGAACCTGGCACTGGGCTGCGACCTGGCGGTCTGCACCCCGGACGCCCGCTTCTCGCAGATCTTCGGCAAGCGAGGCCTGTCGCTGGACTTCGGCGGATCCTGGCTCCTGCAACGAATCGTCGGCCTGCAACAGGCCAAACGCCTGGCACTGCTCGCCGAGATCATCGGTGCCGACGAAGCCCGCGAACTCGGCATGGTCACCGCAGTACGGGAGGACTCCGACATCGACGAGTACGTCGCCGACCTGGCTACCCGCCTTGCGCAAGGCCCGCCGATCGCGCTCGCGCAGAGCAAGCAAATGCTGCACACCGTCGGCAACCAGAGCTTCCGAGAGGCTCTGGAAAGCGAAGCCCGAGCCCAGACCATCAACTTCGCGACCGCAGACAGCCAGGCCGCCAAGGAAGCGTTCATCAACAAGACCGACCCCGAGTTCACCGGTGACTGGGCGCTGCGATGACCCGCGAGCAGACCACCTACGAGGTCTCCGAGGGGCATCGCCACGATCACGCTGAACCGGCCGGACAAGCTCAACGCGTTCACCCACGTGATGCGCGACGAGCTGATCAGCGCGTTCGATGCCGCCGCCGATGGCGAGGTCCGCTGGGCGGCGGGGCAGATCGACGGCGGTGGCACGGTGGCGTTGCACATCGCCGAGTCGCGCAAGCCGGTGATCGCGGCGTTCAACGATCCGGCGGTCGGAGTGGCGTGGCGATGATGCTGCCCGCGGACATCCGGCTGGCCGCCGAGTCGGCGGAGTTCCCCATGAAGTTCAGCACCGAGTACCCGGACTTCATCCCACCCTGGCCACAACGCCTCAATTCGCCCTGATCGAGTGGATTCGACCGCGGTGAAAGGCACCTTCGAGCAATCAACACTGCTGCGCGAAGCGCTTCCTCGGCGGTCGGGTGACGGGCGGGCTTGTCCGAAGGCGCCCGTCACCGGGACACGATCGGTGGAGGTGGGTCAGGTGGGGTCGGTGAAGTGCGGGGTGCGCTTGTCGAGGTTGGCCTTGACCGCTTCGGTCTGGTTGGGGCTGCCGATGAGGGCTTGGATCGCTTCCTGTTCGGCGGCGAAGCCCTCGGTGAGGCTGGTGCGGCCTGCCATGTCGAGCAGGTGCTTGGAGTGGCGGATTGCTTCTGGGCTCTTGGTGGCGATTTCGCGGGCCAGGTCGAGGGCTGCGGACAGGGGGTCAGGTTCGACTCGGGTGGCCAGGCCGAGGTTGGCCGCTTCCGTGCCGGTGACGATTCGGCCGGTGAAGGTGAGTTCCTTGGCCACATCTCGGCCTACTAGTTCCGGGAGGATCTGGGTACCGGTCATGTCCGGGGCGAGGCCCCACTTGATCTCCATCACCGACAGGCGTGCATCGGCTGCTACCAGGCGGATGTCGGCGCCCAGTGCTACCTGGAGGCCGCCGCCGAAGGCGACTCCGTGCACCGCGGCGATCACTGGGACCGGGATCGTCGCCCAGACGTGGGCCGCCTGCTGGCCGCGGGACTTGGCCGGGCCGACCGGTTCGGTGGTCGCCGCGGGGCGTTCGGAGGATTGGCCGCCGTCGGCCATCTTCGCGAAGTTGCCGAAGTCCAGTCCGGCGCAGAAGGCCCGGCCTTCGCCGGAGAGGACCACGGCCCGCACCGTGCGGTTTTCGCGCAGTCGTAGACCGGTGGCCACGAGTGCTTCGAACATCGCCTGGTCCAGTGCGTTGAGCTTGTCCGGCCGGCTCATCCGCACGTCCGCCACGCCGTCGGTGATGGTGCAGCTGACCCGCTGCTCGGCCGTTGTGGTCACGGAACCTCCAGAGATCGGAACGTGCGGTGCACCAGGGTTTTTCGAACGCTATGGCGGCTTCTCGCGCGGCGTCAAGGACGTCCCTTGTGTTCGCCGCGCGATCGAGCCTAGTGTCACCGAACAGGTTCCCGCAGCTCGCAAAATCCACTGTGGACAATCCGGAGAAGGAGCACCATGACCGAGATGCGGCAGATCGCTTCGGGACTGCAGTTCCCGGAGGGGCCGGTGGTGCTCGCCGACGGCTCCGTGCTGCTGGTGGAGATCAAGCGCGGCACCCTGTCGAAGGTCGCTCCCGATGGTGAGGTGTCGGTGGTCGCCGACTGCGGCGGTGGCCCGAACGGGGCGGCGATCGGCCCGGACGGCGCGGTGTACGTCTGCAACAACGGCGGCTTCGAGTGGCTGAACATCCGTGGCCGCGACGTCCCGGGCATGCAGCCGTACGACTACATCGGCGGCCGGATCCAGCGCGTCACGATGGACGGCACCGTCACCGACCTCTACACCGAGGTCGACGGCCGCGGGCTGCGCGGCCCCAATGACATCGTCTTCGACGCCGAAGGCGGCTTCTACTTCACCGACCTGGGCAAACGACGACCTCGCGACACCGACCGCGGCGGGCTCTACTACGCCACCCCCGACGGCAGCCGCATCGAGGAGATCGCCTACCCGCTGACCGAGGCCAACGGCGTCGGGCTGTCCCCGGACGGCGAGCGGGTCTACGTCGCGGAAACCTCCACCGGCCGCGTCTGGTACTGGGACGTCGAAGGCCCAGGACGCTTGCGCCGCACCGGGAACGGACCCGCCGGCGCCGCGCTCCTGCACGGATTCCCCGGCTACCAGCTGCTGGACTCGCTCGCGGTGGATTCCGAGGGCAACGTGTGCGTGGCGACGCTGATCACCGGCGGCATCAGCGTGCTCAGCCCGGACGGCGAGCTCAAGGACGTGCTCACACCGCCTCGCCACGACGCGCACGTCACCAACATCTGCTTCGGCGGTCCGGACCTGCGCACCGCCTACATCACCTCGTCCGGCTGGGGAATCCTCTACGCAGTGGAGTGGCACTGCCCCGGACTGGAGCTCAACCACGCGCCGAGGAGGGGCTGATGCCGGAGGACCAGCGGCAGCGATTGCTGACCGAACTCATCGGACCGGGCGGCGATTTCGAAGTCGTCACGCAGGACGTCGGCGGCATCCCGATGCGCGTCTACACCGGAGGACCGGCGACCCTGCGCGACGTGGTGCTGTTCAGCAGCGGCTACGGCGAACGCGACTTCCTGGTCTACGAGGACTTCCGGTGCAGCTACGCCGAGCACTTCCGGCTGGTGGTCGGGCTCGCTCGCTGTCTGCGCGAGGAGTACGGGCTGACCAGCGGTGATCGGGTCGCCATCGCGATGCGCAACTTCCCGGAGTGGCCGGTGGTCTTCTTCGCGATCCAGGCCGCGGGATTGGTCGCTGTCCCGCTCAACGCCTGGTGGACCGGCGTCGAACTGCACTACGGGCTGACCGACTCCGGTGCGAAGCTGGTGTTCGCCGACGCCGAGCGGACGGCGCTGATCGACCGCGAGATCCCGACAGTGGAGATCCGCGGCGGAACACCGGCGCCCGGCGTGCGCGCTTGGGCGGAGCTGGTGGCGTCGCTGCCGGAGCAAGCCGAGCTGCCGGACGTGGACATCAGCCCGGACGATGACGCGACGATCATGTACACCTCCGGCACCACGGGTCGTCCCAAGGGCGCGGTCGCCACGCACCGCAACCACTGCACGAACGTGCTCAACACGGTCGTGAACCGGCGGGTGCACGCCGCACTGGCCAACGGCGGGGTGTTCCCACCGCTGGGCGATCCGGATGCGCCGCAACCCGGTGTCTTGCTGACGTTCCCGCTGTTCCACATCGCCGGGCTCACCGCGCTGTGCTTCGGCACGCTGGCCGGGGCGAAGCTGGCCACCATGTATCGGTGGGACCGGGAGGTCGCGGCGCGGTTGATCCTCGACGAAGGTCTGACCACTGCGGCCGGGGTGCCGACCATGATGCGCGATCTCGTCGAGCAGGGCGAGGCGGTGCGCCGGCTGGAGGGCGTCAACATGGGCGGTGCGCCGGTCCCGCCGGACCTCGTGCGCCGCATCGACGGCCTGGGCACGGGCGTCGCGCCGGCCAACGGCTACGGCCTGACCGAGACGACTTCGGCGGTGGTGAACAACGCGGGCAGCTACTACCTCGCCCGCGCGGACAGCGTCGGCCGGTGCGTCCCAGGCGCGGACCTGCGCGTCGTGGACCCGGCGACCAGCGACGAAGTGGCCGACGGTGAGATCGGCGAACTCTGGTTCCGCGGGCCGAACATCGTGCGCGGCTACTGGAACAACCCGCAGGCCACCGCGGAATCGTTCGTCGACGGCTGGTTTCGCACCGGCGACCTCGGCTACGTCGAGGACGGCTGGGTGCACGTGGTCGACCGGCTCAAGGACGTTGTGATCCGAGGCGGCGAGAACGTCTACTGCGCGGAGGTCGAGGCGGCGCTGTTCGAGCACCCGGCGGTGCTCGACTGCGCGGTCATCGGCCTGCCGCACCCGAAGCTGGGGGAGGAGGTGGCGGCCGTGGTGAACCTGCGAACCCCGGTTGAGCCGGCGGAGCTGCAGGAACACGTCGCCGCGCGGCTGGCGGCGTTCAAGGTCCCGGCCCACGTGGTGGTCCGCCGAGACCCGCTGCCGCGCACCCCGACCGGCAAGGTGCTCAAGCGCCAGCTGCGTGACCACATCGGTGCGTGACCGAGAACGCCAACTCGAGGTGGAGGCGAGAGATGACGCGGGCGATCCGAATCGGAGGGTTCTCCGGCTACCTGGGTGACCGGCACAGCGCGTTGGACGAGGCGATGGCCGGCGATCCGTGCGATGTGCTGATCGGCGACTACCTCGCCGAGTTCACCCTCGCCATGCTGGCGGCCCGGCACCGCAGCGACCCGTCGAAGGGCTACGTCGAGTACTTCCTCGACCAGCTCCGCCCGCATCTCACCGCTCTGGCCGAGCGCGGCACCCGGGTGGTGGTCAACGCTGGCGGGTTCAACCCGGCCGGGTTGGCCGACGCGGTGCGCGCGATGATCGCCGAGAGCGGGGCGGCGCTGCGGGTCGCACACGTCGAAGGCGACAACGTGCTGTCCACATTGGACGATCTGCTGGCTGCCGGGCACACGATGCCGAGCCTGGACAGCGGAGCGCTCCTGGAGGACTGGGGTTACCGGTCCATCGCCGCCAACGCCTACCTCGGCGGATGGGGGATCGCCGCGGCCCTGCGCGAAGGGGCGGACGTCGTGGTGTGCGGTCGGGTCACCGACGCATCGCTGACTGCCGGCCCAGCCGCGTGGTGGCACGGCTGGAACCCCGACGACTGGGACGAGCTGGCCGCTGCGGTGGTGGCCGGGCACGTCATCGAATGCGGTCCGCACGCGGTGGGCGGGAACTTCTCCGGGTTCACCCAGGTGCCTGGGATGGTCGCGCCGGGCTTCCCGATCGCCGAGATCGCCGCCGACGGCACCACCGTGATCACCAAGCACGCACGCGACGGCGGCGCGGTCACCACCGACACCGTGACCGCCCAGCTGGTCTACGAGATCCAGGGCCCGCACTACCTCAACCCGGACGTGACCGCGCACCTGGACACCGTGCGGCTGCGGCAGCTCGCGCCGGACCGGGTGGAGATCTCCGGGACCACCGGCTCCCCGCCGCCCCCGACCACCAAGGTCGCGGTATTCGCCCCGATCGGCCACCAGATCGTCATCAGCGTCTACGCCACCGGCCTGGACATCGCGGAGAAGGTCGAGCTGATCCGCGCCCAAGCCGAAGCGCTGCTGGCCGGGGTGGACGCCGAACTCGACGTGAGCGCGCTCGGCACCGCCGCCGAGGATCCCGAACGCCAGTGGGACGCCACCGTCCAGGTCCGCATCATGGCCACCGCCACCGACCGGGAACCGCTGACGCGACTGGCCGAGGGGATCGGCGAGCTGTTCCTGTCCAGCATCCCCGGCTTCTACACCGACAACGCGGCCCGTCAGTCCACATCGCCGAAACCGCGCATCGATTACTGGCCGTCGTTGTTGGCGATCGACGCGGTCCCGCACGAGGCGGTGCTCGACGACGGCACCCGGATCCCGATCGTCCCGCCTCCGGCCACCGAACAGCCGAGCCAACCGCAGCACCCGGAACCAGGCCCGGTGGCACTCGGCGAAACCCGCCGCGTCCCGCTCGGCCGCCTCGCCCACGCGCGCAGCGGCGACAAGGGCGGCAACAGCAACGTCGGCCTGTGGGTGGCCGATCCGAAGGCCTGGCCGTGGCTGCGCGACCTGCTCAGCACCGACGAGCTGCGACGGCTGATGCCCGAGGCGAAGGACCTCGAAGTCGTCCGGCACGAGTTCCCGCACCTGCGGGCGGTGCACTTCGTCCTGCGCGGACTGCTGGGCACCGGTGGTTCGAGCAACCTGCGCGTCGACCCGATCGGCAAGGCGGTCGGCGAGTTCCTCCGCGCCCGCCACGTCGACGTCCCGGTGGAACTGCTGGACTAGTCGAGCGGGTGCGCGATCTCGTCGGCGGGCAACCGTCCCAGCACGATGGCCACCACCGCGGCGATCAGCGGGACGATTCCGGCCACGACGAACGTCGCGTGCGTGCCGATCGCTTCGGAGATCGGTCCGGCCACGGCCATCGACAGCGGTAGGAACGCGATGGACACGAAGAAGTCCAGGCTGGTGATCCGGCCGAGCAGCTGCGGCGGCACCCGGCGTTGCAGCAGCGTGCCCCACAGCACCATAGGGCTGGAGAACAGCGCACCGCCGAAGAACGCCGCCACGGTGACGACCCAGATCTCGGTGGCGCCAGCGACCGCGAGCAGCGGAAGACCGGCCACACCCCACAACCCCAGCAAGGTGGTGAGGTAGCGGCGGGGCATGCGCAGGGAACCCATCACCAGCGACCCGACCGCGCCACCGATTCCCCACGTGGCCAGCACCAGCGCGTGCTCCCCGGCGCCGCCGCCGAGGCGGTCCTTGATGAGGAACGGCAGCACGACCTGCAACGGCCCCATCGTCACCATCACCATGAGCGAGGCGAAGGCAAGCGAAGCGACCAACCACCGCGTGGCCAGCATGTACTGGAATCCCTCGGCGATGTCGGCGAAGACACCGCGAGTCGGCCCCTCGACACTGCGCACCGGGGTGCGGGGGACGGTCCAGAACGTGCACCAGGCCGCGAACGCCAGAACCGCGCCCACCGCCATCGCCGCGCCAGGTGCGAAGGCCGTGATGATGAGGCTGCCGAGCGCGGGACCAGCGGCCTGCTGGATGCTCGGCCGTACCATGCCCTCGAACCCGTTGGCCGCCATGAGCTCGTCCTCGGCCAGCAGCGCGGGCAGCCAGGCGGAGTAGGCGGGGAAGTAGAACGCCACCGCGGTTCCGCCGAGGAAGGCGATCGCGACCAGGTGCCACAGCTGCATCTGATCGGTCAACGACAGCGTGGCCGCGATGGTGAGCAGCACGAAGTGAACGCCCTGCACGACGAGCAGGATCGTCTTCTGCGCCACCCGGTCCGCGACCGCCCCGCCGAGCAGCATGGGCAGCAGCGCGCCCAGCGACGCCGCGGCTGCGACGAACGAGAGCTGGCTGGCGCCGCCACCGATCCGCACGACTTCCCAAACTTGCCCGACGGTCCACAACCCGGTGGTGAACAGCGTGAAGCACAGCGCGGCGGAGAGCCTGCGGTAGGCGCTGCGCCGGAACGGCAGGAGCACGCGGGGAACCCGGCGCACGGGTCTTGCGGATTCCGTTCCCAGGTCTTCGATCACGGCAGGAACGCTAGGACTTCCACAGCACTGGAGGTCAACGCATAGGCGAAATCCCGGTGTCAGGCGCAGACGATGCGCAGCGCGATGGTGACGTAGCGGTCGGCGAGTTCGGCCGGGTCGGTGTCGCCGTCCGGGTCGTACCACTGGGGGATCGCGTTGCACGCGGCCTGGATCGCGCGGCGCGCTTCGGCGGGGTGCTCGCAGCGGAACTGTCCGCGCCGCGCGCCGTCGTCGATGATGTCCTGGAACAGCCGCGTCGCGGATTCCCGCAGCTCGGCGAGCCGTTGTGCGTGCGCCGGATCCAGGTTGCGGGCGTCCCGAGCGGCGATGGTGCTCTCCACCCGCCGCCGCACCCGGTAGTCCACGGTGGCGCGCACGAGCGCGCGCAACCGCTCGGCCGGATCGTCACCGCAGGCGTGCAGCGCCGCGTCGCAGGTGCGCACGTAGTCGTTGACGCTGTCCTCCATCAGCCCGGCGAACAGCTCCTGCTTGCTGGAGTGCCAGTAGTACAGCGCGGAGAGGCTCAACCCGGCGCGCTTGGCGATGTCCCGGATGGACGCGCCGTGGTAGCCGCGTTCGGCGAAGATCTCCCGCGCCGCAACGGAGAGCGCATCGCCGCCCTGACCGCGTGGGATCGCTGGGCCGGTGTGGGACGAGGATTCCGATGCCGTCGTCACGGAAACTAGGATACGGCTTGAACCCGGCCGCAACCCCCTGAATTCCACCGCTCAGGCGGTGAGTTGGTCCCAGAGCGCTGATTCGTCGGAGGCGAGCGCCGTTCGTCCCAGGCGTGTCGACCAGTTCCGCTCGGTGCCGCATTCGTCCCGCCACGCCCACAACTTGCGGGTGACGTGGTGCAGCGGGTGTTCCCGCGTCACGCCCATCGCGCCGTGCAACTGGTGCGCCGTCCGCGCGATGCTGGTGGCCGTTCTCGCTGCGGTGATCTTCGCTGCCGCCGTCGCGACCAGTGCTCGCTCGGAATTCTGCGCGTGCACAGCGCGGGACACGGCAGCTTCGGTGGCGACGAGGTGAACGCGCATTTCCGCCAGCGAATTGGCCACGGCCTTGAGCGCGACGAGCGGACGGCCGAACTGCTCGCGTCGGGTGACGTGTTCGCGCGTGTGCTCGTACGCCCCGCGTGCTGCGCCGAGCAGCGCAGCGGAGTTGAGCAGCGCCAAGCGAGCGAGCACGTCCTCGTATGAAGGCGCGTTCGGCAGGGGAGTCGTCGCTCCGGACAGCCGCAGCGCGTCGCGGGGTTCGCCTGCCAGGTTCTCGCCGTGCTCGACTTCGCCGCGCTCGACGAGGAAAGCGGGATCCCGTTCCGGGCACACCACGATGTGGCTGGCGTAGCGCGCCCACGGCACGGCAGCCGCATCGGTGGTGGCGACGACCAGGGGAGCGGTTTCCAGTTCTGAGCCGAGGATCCAGCGCGAAACCGACATCTCCACCAACGGCGCGCTCACCCCGTGCGCCGCCGTCGCAGCCACGAGCTCGGTCAGGTCGTGCAGGCTTCCGCCGACCCCGCCGCGCGACTCGTCCACACCGACCTGCGGCCAGCCCAGTTCCACCATCGTCGACCACACCGGGTGCAGCCCGGTTGCCTGCGGATCGACTCCGGACAGCACGTCGGCGGCGACTTCGGTGATCAAGCTCAACGTCGTGCCTCCTGCTTGGCGAGGATGGACAGCAGCACCTCGGAGGAACCACCGCGGATGCTGAACCCCGGCGAGGCGAGGATCGCTTCGCCCAGCGCGCTCTCCGGTGAGATGACCCCGGATTCGCTTGCCCGCCGAGCGCATTCGAGGACGTCCCGCTCGAATGCGGTGCCGAGGAACTTCAGGGTGGCGGCAGCCTGAACCGGTGCTTCGCCGGCGTCCAGTGATTCCGCGATCTGCACGCACAACGCGCGGAGCGTGGCCAACCGCGCGACCAGCTCACCGACTTCCGCTGCCAGGCCCTCGTCAGCGATGTCCAGCAGTTCGGCCAGCACCGGGTAGGTGGACAGCACTCGCTCCGGTCCGCCGCGTTCGTAGGAGAGCTGCTCGGTGACCTGCTGCCAGCCGTTGCCGACCGCGCCGATCACCCGGTGCTCCGGGACGAAGACGTCCTCGAAGACCACCTCGTTGAAGTGGTGCGACCCGGCCATGTCCACGATCGGCGACACCGACACCCCGGGCGCACTCATGTCCAGCACGAACTCGGTCAGCCCCGCGTGCTTGACCTCGGACTTCTCGCTGCGCGCCAACAGGTAGGCGTGGGTGGCGCGGTGCGCGTGGCTGGTCCAGATCTTGC
This sequence comes from Saccharopolyspora sp. NPDC002376, assembly GCF_053593195.1. Taxonomy (NCBI): domain Bacteria; kingdom Bacillati; phylum Actinomycetota; class Actinomycetes; order Pseudonocardiales; family Pseudonocardiaceae; genus Saccharopolyspora; species Saccharopolyspora sp. NPDC002376. The sequence continues at coordinate 12,362 of NZ_JBSFBZ010000026.1, read as the reverse complement.
GGCCGTCGATCCGCCAGCCATCCGGCACGCGGTTCGCGGTGGTGCGGACCGCGGCGAGATCCGAGCCCGCGTCCGGTTCGCTCATGCCCAGGCAGAACACGAACTCCCCGGCGACGATGCCCGGCAGGATCTCCTGCTGCAGCTCAGCGGTTCCGTGCCGCAGGATCGACGGTCCGATCTGCCGGTCGCCGATCCAGTGCGCGGCCACCGGAGCACCCGCGCGCAGGAGTTCCTCGGTGAGCACCAGACGCGCCAGGTTGGACCGCTCGCCGCCGCCGACCGAGCGCGGCCAGGTCATGCCCAGCCAGCCGCGTTCGGCCAGTTCCCGGCTGAAGTCCAGGTCGAACGACCGCAACCAGGCGTCCGGCCTCGGCCGGTACCGGCCCGCCTCCCGCCACTCGCGGCACAGCTCCCGCACCTCTTGGCGCAGTTCGGCCAACGGATTCACGGCGCCTCCTTCCGCGCGACCAGATCAGCGGCAACTGCGCCGGTCTGGTGGACCACGAGCGGGTTGATCTCGAGTTCGCCCAGTTCCTCGCCGAGTTCGACGGCAGCTTGCGAGATCGACGCGATCGCCGCAGCAGCTGCATCGACATCGCAGCGCGGGCGACCGCGGAACCCGTCCAGCAGCGGCCATCCGCGCAGCTCTCGCAGGAGCGTGACCGCGTGTTCGGCGTCGACCGGTCCGAGTGCCGACACGACGTCCGGGTGGAGTTCGGCCGTGGTCCCGCCCATTCCGACAGTCACCACCGGCGGATAGCCGTGCTCGCTGCCCTGCACGCCGACCAGCAGCTCCACGCCTGGCGGAACCAGTTCCTGGACCAGTACACCGTCGATGCGCGCATGCGGAGCGTTCGCCGCGACGGCGTTGAGCATGTCGCGCGCCGCGCTGTCCGCACGTTCCGCGGAGACGCCGACGAGAACGCCGCCGACGTCGCTTTTGTGCGCCAGATCAGGGGACTGGACCTTCAGCACGACCTCGTCGCCGAACTCCCGCGCGACCACAGCGGCATCGGAGGGATCGACGACCACACGCCCGCGCGGCCTGCCGACCTGCAGCGCGTCGAGGAGCTGCGCGCCCTCAGCCTCTGCGAGCTCAGGGCGGTCGAGGAAACGTGCCAGACCACGGGGTGCTGCCGGTTCAGTCCGGCTATGTCCGTGAGGTACCAGGTGCGCGATGAGCCGCAGCGCGGCGGTGGTCGTGCCCAGCACCGAGATCCCGTTGCGGCGCAACATCGAACCGGCTTCTGCGATCTGCTCGTGCGAGTAGAACCACGCCACCACGAACGGTTTGGTGCTGCGCTTGGCAGCCCGCAGGATCGACTCGGCGACCTCCGACGCTGCCGCACCGCCGATGGTGGTCAGCACCACGAGCACGGCATCCACCTCATCGGACGCGGCAACCGCGTCGCACACCGCGCCGAACTGTCCGGCGTCGTCGATGACCTGAGCGGTGACGTCCACCGGGTTGACCGCGCTGCCGAACGCCGGGATGAGCGGCGTCAGCACGGCCTGAGTCGCCGAGTCCAACTCCGGCAGCACCAGCCCGGCAGGTTCGGCCTGGTCAGCGGCCAACCCGCCGGCCCCACCGGAACTGGTGATCACCCCGATTCGCCGGCCGCGCGGCCGGGGCTCTGCGGTTAGCGCCACCGCTGTGTCCAGCAGTTCGTCCAGGTCGTCCACTTGGATCGCACCGGATTCGCGGGTCGCCAGGTCGAACGCGGTGCCCGCGCGGACCAGCGCACCGGTGTGCGAGGCGACAGCCCGTTCACCTGCGGCGGAACGCCCAGAACGCAGGACGACGACGGGTTTGCCGAGCGCAGCGGCCTGCGCGGTGAGCCGCTGCCACCGAGCTCCGCCGGGCAGTTCTTCCAGGTAGCACGCGAGCACGCGGACGTTCGGGTCGGCGACCAGCAGTTCGGCCGCGTCGGTCGCGGTGATGTCGGCCTGGTTGCCGACGCTGATCCAGGCGGTGAGCCCGATCCCGCGATCCCCGGCCATGCCCAGGAAGCTGCCGCCCAGCGCCCCGCTCTGCCCGACGTAGGCGATCCCGGAGTCCGGCGCCTGCTCCCCGTCCGCGGCGGCGGTGAACGTGGCTGCCAAACCGGTCGGACGGTAGAGCAGTCCCTGGCAGTTCGGCCCGATGACCCGCAGGTCGTAGCGCCGGGCCACCTCGACCAGCTGCTCCTGCAACGCGCGCCCTTCCGTGCCGACCTCGGCGAACCCCGAGGACAGCACGACTGCGCAGGACGCGCCCGCACGCCCGGCCTCCTCGACCACCGCGAGTACCCGCGCGGCCGGGACCATCACGAGCACCAGGTCCACCGGCCCGGGCAGCTCCAGCAGCGACGGGTAGCAGGGCAGGCCGTGCACCTGCTGGTGGTTCGGGTTCACCGGGTAGACCGGACCGTCGAAATCGCGCAGGTAGCGGGTCAACCGGCCGGCCATCGCGGAACGCTCGGAAGCCCCGACGACCGCCACCGCGCGCGGGTGCAGCACCCCGTCCACGGTGGTCACCGACCGTGGAACTTCGGGGTGCGCTTCTCCTTGAACGCGCGCATCGCCTCCGCCGAGTCCTCAGTGGACTGAACGACGGCCATGTGCGACGAGATCAGGTCGAGCGAGGTCCGCAGATCGGTGCGCGCCGACTGGTAAACGGTCCGCTTGATCGCCCGGATGGCCACGGGCGGACCGTCCGCGAGACGCCGTGCGAAGGCGTAGGTCTGCTCCATCAACTCGTCGTCGGGGAAGCTGCGGCTGGCGATGCCGAGCTCCACCGCGGTGGCGGCGTCCACGAAATCACCGGTCCACAGCAGTTCCAGCGCCTTGGCGGTGCCGACCAGCCGCGGCAGGAAGTAGCAACCGCCATCGCCAGGCACCAGACCGATGCGGACGTAACCCTCGGACATCCGCGCGGACTCGCCGACGAACCGGATGTCGCACATCAGCGCCATGTCCATGCCCGCACCCACGGCGACGCCGTTGACCGCGGCGACGACCGGCTTGTCGAAGTCCTCCAACGCCAACGCGACCTGGTGGATCCGCTCGGTCAGGATCGTCTTGTGGTCCAGCACGGCCTTCTCGCCGGCGGTGAAGTCGTCCAGGTCGACGCCAGAGCAGAACGCATCACCAGCACCGGTGAGCACCAGCACCCGCACCTCGGGATCGAACCGAGCGGACCGGATGGCCGCAGCCCACTGGTCGATCATCTCCATGGTGAAGGCGTTCTTCCGCCCTGGCCGGTTGAGCAGGATCGTCCCGATCCCATCCTTGACCTGGTACTCGAGGTCCGCCATGTCCACCCCTCCGACCTAGAAGAAATCCAGCCGAGTCTGGCATGCCACCTCTTCCCAGTCCATACAAAATTGAATGCAATATCCCTGACTCGCTCCGGCTCCGAAACCTCCGCCAGGGCCCGCGGCGGAGTCCCAGCTTGAGTCCCGACCGGGGGTAACCCACGCGATTTCAGACATCCAATTTCCATTGAAATCGTGGGAGGTTCGCCGGGTGTCAGCTCGGTCGGGGGAGGGTTGCGGCGAGTTGGGCCGGGGTGGCGTCGCGGTGGGAATCCATGATGCCGATGGCCTTTTCGGTGTGGCCGCGGCGCAGGGCGTTGATCAGCTGGCGGTGTTCGCGGACTATCCGGCGCCGTGCCGTCTCGTCGTAGAGGTACACCGAGCGGTACGCCTCGGTCATCTTCCAGATCCGCTCGATCTCGTCGACGACCAGTCGCAGCCCTGAAGCTCGGAAGATCACGAAGTGGAAGTCGTGGTTGAGCTCGGTCATCCGCAGTACGTCGACCTCGTCGGCCGCCTGTGCGATCTGGTCGTTGAGCTCGCTCAGCTCGACGATCTGCGCCGTGCTCAACCGCGGCAGCTCGCGGAGCACGACCGCTTCCAGCGCCCCGCGCATCAGGTAGGCCTGCCGCAGTTCCTCCGACGACAAGCGGGTCACGGTGTAACCGACGTTCGGCTGGTGGCGGACCACGCCTTCGGCCTCGAGTGCCTTCAAGGCCTCGCGGACCGGGACCCGGCTGACGCCCAGCCGTTCGGCGAGAGCTTCTTGCCGCAGCGGCTGCCCGGGCAACAACTCCTGGCTGCGCATCATCTGCCGGATCTGCTCGACGGCGCGACCCACCGAAGTCCCCGCCATGCCCTCACACCCCGCGCTCTGTTCAATCGGTGACCGAGAGGGTAACGCACCGTGGTTGATCGACTTTCTACGTCGTGATCGGCGATGGTGGTTCTTACGATCATCAGCGCTCACGACGTCCACTTTGGAGGAGTTGACATGTCCGTCACCTACCGCCGTCCGGGGTTGGTTGCTCGGGACCACGTGTTCCGGGTTCCGCTGCGCCACGACGACCCGGGTTCCGAGGAGATCGAGGTGTTCGGGAGGGAGGTGGTCGCGCCCGCCAAGCAGGATCAGCAGCTGCCGTGGCTGGTCTACCTCCAGGGCGGGCCGGGCGGTAAGGCGGAACGGCCGCTGAGCACCAGCGCGTGGCTGGGTCGCGCGCTGCAGGACTACCGGGTGCTGCTGCTCGACCAGCGCGGCACCGGGCGCAGCACGCCGGCGAACCGCCAGAGCCTGGCCGGGCTGACCCCGGCGGAGCAGGCCGAACACCTCAGCCTGTTGCGCGCCGACTCGATCGTTCGCGACGCTGAAGCGGTCCGCGCGCAGCTGATCGGCGACGAGCCGTGGTCGGTTCTGGGGCAGAGCTTCGGCGGGTTCTGCGCGCTGACCTATCTGTCGCTCGCGCCGCGGGGCTTGCGGCAGGTGCTGATCACCGGCGGCATCCCGACCCTGACCGGCCACGCCGACGACGTCTACCGCGCGGCCTACCCGCGCACGCTGAGCAAGAACGACGACTACTTCGCGCGCTACCCGCAGGACGCCCAGATCGCGCGGCGGATCGTCGAGCACCTCGCCGAGCACGAGGTGATCATGCCGGCGGGGGAGCTGTTGACTCCGGAGCGGTTCCAGACCTCGGGCATCCAGTTCGGCCAGGCCTCGCAGTTCGACGCGCTGCACTACCTGCTGGAAGAGGCGTTCATCGGCGACGCGCTCTCCGACACGTTCTTGCGCGGGGTGGACGCGGCGGTCTCCTTCGCCACGCGGCCGCTCTACGCGGTGCTGCACGAGTCCATCTACTGCCAGGGCACCGCGTCGCAGTGGTCGGCGCACCGGGTGCGCGAGGAGTTCCCCGAGTTCGACTGGACCACCGCCGACCGGGTCAACTTCACCGGTGAGATGATCTACCCCTGGCTGTTCGAGCAGGACCCGTCGCTGGTGCCGTTGCGCGAGGCTGCCGACCTGCTCGCCGCCAAGAGCAACTGGCCCGCGCTCTACGACCTCGACCAGCTGGCCCGCAACGAGGTCCCGGTGGCCGCGGCCGTCTACCACGACGACATGTTCGTCGACCGCGACCACGCGCTGGCCTCCGCGGAGCAGGTGCGGGGAGCTCGGGTGTGGGTAACCAACGAATACGAGCACGACGGAGTGAAAGCCTCACCTGCGGTGTTGGACAGGCTGCTGGCCTTGAACATCGGCGACGTCTGACTCACCACTCGCTGCATGGGGCAGGTCCTCCGGCTATGGTTCGGTTCTCATGTCCCCACCCGAGCCGAGCGGCGCTGCCGGTCTGCCCTGGCAGCTCGTCTTCGACCAAGCTGCCGCGGCGATGGCCATCCTCGACTTGCAGGGCCGCTACCTGCACGTCAACGCCGCGTTGTGCAGATTGCTCGGTTACCGGCCCGAGGAGCTGGAGGGGCTGGACTATCGCGAGGTCACGCACCCGGACGACATCGAGGACGAAGGGCTGGTGGAGTCCGAGAAGATCATCGAGAAGCGCTACGTCCGCTCCGACGGGAGCCTGATCTGGGCGCTGGTGGCCCGCTCGTTCATCCGCGACGCCCGCGGGAACCCGATCTGCTTCCTGGCCCAGATACAGGACATCACCCAGCGCCGGGAGGCCGAGCTGCTGTGGCAGCGCAGCTTCGCCAATGCGCCGATCGGGATGGCGCTGCTGGACCTGAAGGGTTCTTGGACGGCGGTCAACGACACGCTCTGCACCATGCTCGGCTACTCGCGCGAGGAGATCCTGTCGATGTCGTCGTTCGCCGACATCACCTACGAGGACGACGAGGCGGAGGGCGCCGCCGCGCTGCAGGACATGGCTTTGGGCCTGGTCGACTCGGTGAACCTGGAGAAGCGCTACCGGCACAAGGACGGCCGCCCGATCTGGGTGCTGATCCGGGCGACCACGGTGCCCGGCGCCGACGGATCACCGGCGTACGTGGTCAGCCAGTACGAGGACATCGGCGAGCAGCGACTAATGGACGCCCACCTGGCCCACCTGGCGCTGCACGACCCGCTGACCGGGCTGGCTAACCGCGCCCTGCTCGCCGACCGCCTGGACCACGGGCTCCAGCAGCTCGCGCGCGGCAACGGGGTGCTGGCGGTGGTGCTGGCCGACCTCGACCAGCTCAAACCGGCCAACGACCGCTACGGCCACGCGGTCGGCGACCAGCTGCTGATCGCCGCCGCGCGCGAGATCCAGCTGGCGGTGCGTGCCGGCGACACGGTCGCGCGCATCGGCGGCGACGAGTTCGTGGTGGTCAGCCTGCTACCAGACGAGGCAGCCGCTGAGGCGCTCCGCGATCGCGTGGCGGCGCACATGAACACCGACATCGTGGTGCACGGAATGCCCGCCACCCTGCGCGCCAGCGTCGGCTACACGGTCACCTCGGACCCGTCGATCGCCCCGGACGCCCTGCTGCACATGGCGGACCGGGACATGTACGCCAGCAAGCGCCGCCGCCGCGAAGCCCGCGGCGGCCGCTGAACCTGATATCTACAGTTTCAATTGAAACTGTGGCCTAGACGTCGAGGTCGGCGAGGGCGGATTCGATGGCTCGGTGGAAGGTCGGGTAGGCGAAGATCATCCTGCGGAGGCTCGACACTGGGACCTCGGCGTGCACGGCCACCGCGAGCGCGCCCATGATCTCGCCGCCGTAGGGCCCGGCGACGGTCGCGCCGACGAGAACACCGCGCTCGGCGTCGGCGACGAGTTTGATGATCCCGCCGTTGTCGACCTTGTGGATGAACCCGCGCGTGGAGTCCTGGATCCGCGTGGTCGCGGTGCGCACGTTGATTCCGGCATCGCGCGCCCGGGCTTCGGTCAGTCCGACGGTCGCGACTTCGGGATCGGTGAATATCACCGAGGGCATCGCCCGGTAGTCGGCGGTCTCGCCGTCCTGGCCGAGGATGTCGGCCGCTGCGATGCGTGCCTGGTACATCGAGGTGTGGGTGAACGCGCCGCGACCGGTGACGTCGCCGATCGCCCAGATCCCCTCAGCGGCGCGCATGCGCTCGTCGACCGGGATGGTGCGCGATTTCTCGTCCAGTCCGACCGAGCTGACGCCCAGCGCGCGCAGATCGGTGCGGCGGCCGGTGGCCACCAGAAGCTGTTGCGCGGTGAGCTGTTCGCCGCCGGCCAGCTCCACCTCGAACTGGTCGTCGTGCTTGACGCGCTCCACGCCGTTGCCGGTGTGCACCTGTATTCCTTCGGCGCGCAGCACTTCGGTGATCAGCTCGGATGCTTCGGGTTCGGCGACTGCCAGCAGTCGGGGCCGCGCCTCGATCACCGTGACGGCAGTGCCGAACCGGGCGAAGACCTGCGCGAGCTCCAGACCGACCGGCCCGCCGCCGAGCACCAGCAGCGATTCCGGAGCCTCGCGGGCCGGTACCGCGTCCCGGTTGGTCCAATATGGACTCCCGGCCAATCCGTCGATCGGCGGCACCGCGGGATCGGTGCCGGGGTTGAGCACGATGCCGCGCCGCGCGCTGAATACTTGGTCGCCGACGGTCACTTCGCCTGGCGCGGTGATCTGTCCGAACCCTCGCACCAGGCGACCGCCGGTGCGTTCGAAGCGCTGCGCGGCGATCTCGTCGTCCCAGTCGTTGGTGGCCTCGTCGCGGATCCGGTCGGCCACCGGCGTCCAGTCCGCGCGCACGTCGGCCTGCCCGGCGAGCTGGGGAACCCTGCGCGCTTCGGCCAGCGCATCGGTGGCGCGCACCATCATCTTCGTCGGCACGCAGGCGAAGTACGGGCATTCACCGCCCACCAGGCGGGACTCCACCGCGACCACCGACAGCCCCGCCCGGGCCAGCCGGGACGCGACTTCCTCGCCGCCCGGTCCCATGCCGATCACCACGACGTCGACCTCGTCGACCACCGCACCCACCCCGTTCCCGTTCGTCACCGTCTCGTTCCAGGGCACCACCTCGGTGCCCGGCGCGCACCTCTTAGAGCCTGTCTGACGCGCTCGTTCTGCGTGGCGGAACCTCAGCGTCCGCCTGGACTGCGGGTGCCCAACTTGATGTATGCCAATACACGGCAGTGGGGCCGTCCTCCGGATAGCCGACCGGGAACAGGATGTGGGGCCGCTCGCTGGACGGGCGCTCCAGGATCTTCGTCAGGAAGCCCATCGGGTTCGGCGTGTGGGGCAATGTCGCCAGCCCCATGGTGTGCAGGGCGGTGATGAACATGCCGCAGGCGATGCCGACGCTCTCGTTGACGTAGTAGTGCTTCTGCCGGCCGGTGTCGTCCACCCGGTACTTCTGGGCGAAGGGCTGTGATGTAAGCGGACGACCGGCGCCGCAGGTATAGGCCGCTTCGGCGAACGTGTTCCCGAATCATGGGAAATTCGGGAATACGCGGTGGGCGGCCGCTCGGATATGGGGCACGTCACATTTTCCGCCGGCTGTCTGTCGTGGTCGAGTGTCGGGTACGTCGATACAGGCGGCACCACCTGCGCGCCGATGCGGAACTCGATCGTTTCGATGAAGATCCGTTGCTCGAGGTGAACGTGCGGATGCGTGCGGAAGGTGATCGGTTCGAGTCGGGCTGTGATCGGAATAAAGAACGGGGCTGTATCGTTTGCCACAGAATGGACGTTGCCTGCAGGTGAAGGGGAACGGATCAAGTTGAGCACCGCGAACGGGCACCGGACCAACGGTGCCCAGAAGCTGAACCGGGTGGTCATCCGGTTCGCCGGAGACTCCGGCGACGGCATGCAGCTGACGGGTGACAGGTTCACCTCTGAAGCCGCGGCCTTCGGCAACGACCTGGCGACGCTGCCGAACTTCCCCGCCGAGATCCGCGCCCCTGCCGGAACTCTGCCGGGCGTCTCCAGCTTCCAGCTGCACTTCGCCGACTACGACATCCTCACCCCGGGCGACCGACCGGACGTGCTGGTGGCGATGAACCCGGCGGCGCTCAAGGCGAACCTGGGCGATCTGCCGCACGGCGGCATCCTGATCGTCAACACCGACGAGTTCAGCAAGCGCAACCTGACCAAGGTCGGCTACGACGGCAACCCGCTCGAAGGCGACGACCTGGACCGCTACCAGGTGCACCAGGTGGCGATGGGGACGCTGACCCAGGGCGCGCTGGAAGGCACCGGGCTCGGTAAGAAGGACGCCGATCGCTGCAAGAACATGTTCGCCCTCGGGCTGCTGTCGTGGATGTACCACCGGCCCACCGAGGGCACCGAGCGGTTCCTGCGCGAGAAGTTCGCCACGAAGCCGCAGATCGCCGAGGCCAACGTGCTGGCCTTTCGCGCGGGCTGGAACTACGGCGAGACCACCGAGTCCTTCGCGGTGACCTACGAGGTCGCGCCTGCCGCGCTGCCTGCCGGGACCTACCGGCAGATCACCGGAAACACCGCGCTGGCCTACGGAATCGTCGCCGCCGGGCAGTGCAGCGAGCTGCCGGTGTTCCTCGGTACTTACCCGATCACGCCCGCCTCGGACGTGCTGCACGAACTGGCCAAGCACAAGAACTTCGGCGTCACGACCTTCCAGGCGGAGGACGAGATCGCCGGTGTCGGCGCAGCGCTCGGCGCTTCGTTCGGCGGTGCGCTGGGTGTGACGACCACGTCCGGGCCCGGGTTGGCGTTGAAGTCGGAGACCATCGGTCTGGCGGTGACGCTTGAACTTCCGCTGCTGGTGTGCGACATCCAGCGCGGCGGCCCGTCCACCGGCCTGCCGACCAAGACCGAGCAGGCGGACCTGCTGCAGGCGCTGCACGGCCGCAACGGTGAATCGCCGGTGCCGGTGATCGCCCCGTGCTCGCCCGCGGACTGCTTCGACGCGGCGCTGGACGCGGTGCGCATCGCGCTGACCTACCGGACGCCCGTGTTGCTGCTGTCCGACGGCGCGATCGCCAACGGTTCGGAGCCGTGGCTGGTACCGGACGTCGAACAGCTGCCCGACCTGCGCGTGGAGTTCGCAACCGAGCCCAACGCGCCGGACGGTTCCGGCGAGTTCTGGCCCTACGTGCGCGATCCCGAGACGCTGGCCCGCGAGTGGGCCGTGCCTGGCACGCCGGGGCTGGAGCACCGGGTCGGCGGCCTGGAGAAGGCCGAGGGCAAGGGCAACATCTCCTACGACCCGGACAACCATGACAGGATGGTCCGGCTGCGCCAGGCCAAGGTCGACGGCGTGCCGGTCCCGGACATCACCGTCGACGACCCGTCTGGTGACGCCCGCGTGCTGGTGCTGGGCTGGGGTTCGTCGTACGGGCCGATCGGCGCGGCCTGCCGCCGGGTGCGCGCGCAGGGGATGTCCATCGCGCAGGCCCACCTGCGCCACCTCAATCCGATGCCGGGCAACCTTGGCGACGTGCTGCGCAGCTACGACAAGGTGATCGTCCCGGAGATGAACCTCGGGCAGCTGGCGATGCTGCTGCGCGCCCGCTACCTGGTCGACGTGCAGTCCTACACCAAGGTCGCGGGACTGCCGTTCCGAGCCGAGGAGCTGCAGAACGTGCTCACCGATGTTGTGCAGGGGGTGTCCGCGTGACGACCACCGATCTGGGAATCCCGAGCCTGGGCGGGTTGGCCGGAGTGCCGGCCGCCGACGAACCGCAGAAGGCCAAGGACTTCAAGTCGGACCAGGAAGTCCGCTGGTGCCCGGGCTGCGGCGACTACGTCGTGCTCAACGCGGTGCAGAGCTTCCTGCCGTCGCTGGGGCTCAAGCGCGAGAACATCGTGTTCATCTCGGGCATCGGGTGCTCGTCCCGGTTCCCGTACTACATGAACACCTACGGGATGCACTCCATCCACGGCCGCGCCCCGGCGATCGCCACCGGCCTGGCGACCAGCCGACCGGACCTGTCGGTGTGGGTGGTGACCGGTGACGGCGACGCGCTGTCCATCGGCGGCAACCACCTGATCCACGCCCTGCGCCGCAACGTGAACCTCAAGATCCTGCTGTTCAACAACCGGATCTACGGCCTGACCAAGGGTCAGTACTCGCCGACCAGCGAGGTCGGCAAGGTCACCAAGTCCACGCCGGCGGGCTCCTTGGACCACCCGTTCAACCCGGTGTCGCTGGCGCTGGGCGCGGAGGCGTCGTTCGTGGCGCGAGTGATCGACTCGGACCGCGCGAGCGTGACGGAAACCCTGAAGGCGGCGGCCGAACACCGCGGCAGCGCCCTGGTGGAGATCTACCAGAACTGCCCGATCTTCAACGACGGCGCGTTCGACGTGTTGAAGGACAACGACGAGAAGCAACGCCGAATCGTCTCGCTGAAGCACGGTGAGCCGATCACCTTCGGTCCGGAGGACGAGCGCTACGGCGTGGTCTCCGGCGCGGACGGCTTCCGCGTCTCCAAACTGTCCGAAGTGGACGAATCCGAAGTGGTGGTCCACGACGCGAACCGCGAGGACCCGTCCTACGCCTTCGCCCTGTCCCGCCTCGGCGGCCAGGACCTGAGCCCAGCGGTAACGGGCATCTTCCGCGCAGTCCAACGACCCACCTACGACGACCTGGCCAGAACCCAGGTCGCGGAGGCCCAGCAGTCCAAGCCGGTCAACCTCCAGCGCCTCCTCCACGGCAACGACACCTGGACCATCTGATTTCGCAACCCGCGGTGAAGGGCACCTTTGAGTCATCCAGCCCGGATCTACCGAGCTGGTTTTGGCGCGGGGTTGTTGATCAAGATCTGGGGATGTTGATCAACAACGCTGGTGGTGGGTGTGCGGGGTCTGCCGGCCTGGTGGTCCGGCTTATCCACTGTGGTTTCCGGTCGGTGCCCTCGGGCGGGATGGTCAGGGTCAGGCCGCAGCCGGTGGGGAGTGGGTGGCGGTGAACAGGCTGGTGAACGCCTCGGCCCAGGCCCAGCCGGCTGGGAGGTGGAGCACGATGCGGCGGGCGGAGCGGGCGATGCGGGCCGGGATCGTGACGAGGTGCCGGCGCAGGGTGGCGGTGCGGGCTTTGGCGTGAAACCGCGACGCGAGAGTCCCTGCGGCGCGCATCAGGTTGTGGGTCAGGGCGGCCAGGGACAGCCAGGCGCC